>NZ_JBITJV010000026.1:100861-137765 GCF_044460385.1 Streptomyces sp. NPDC050121
CCTACCCCCCCCCCCCCCCCCCCCCCCCCCCCCCCCCCCCCCCCCCCCCCCCCCCCCCCCCCCCCCCCCCCCCCCCCCCCCCCCCCCCCCCCCCCCCACCTCTGTATGTCGTGGACTTCCATGTCATCGCCAGTGGTGTCTTGACGACGGAAATCGCCCACTTATGAGCATGATTGACGGGTTGTCGGACAACCGATGACACAGGGCCCTCGTTCGGCCCCCGTGCCCCCGTGTGCCCCGCACACCCCGCCCGCTCGTCCCAGGAGGCCGCATTGCGAAAACCCGTCACTCCCCCCGGACTCCCCAGACGTAACCGTAGAGCCGCAGGCGCCATGGCGTCGGCGGCTCTGCTGCTCCCGCTGCTCGGTGCGGCGCCCGCCACCGCCCAGTCCTCGGCGAACAGCCTCCAGCGGGCCTTCGCAGCCGCTGCCGCCGAGTACCAGGTGCCGCAGAGCTTGCTGCTGGGCGTCTCCTACCTCCAGTCCCGCTGGGACACGCACGGCGGAGCGCCGAGCGTGACCGGCGGCTACGGCCCGATGCACCTCACCGACGCCCGTACGGCGCTCGCGAGGGACCCGCACCACAGCGACGGCATGGAGGACGCCCGCGGCGACTTCGCCCGCCCGGCCCTGCACCCGTCCGTGCGGATCCCGTCGAACGACGAGCTCCCGGCCCGGCTGCAGACCCTGCCCAAAGCGGCGGAGCTGACCGGCCTGAGCGCCGAGGACCTGCGCACGGACCCCGCGGCCAACATCGCGGGCGGCGCCGCGCTGCTGGCCGCCGCCCAGCGCGGCCTGGGCGAGCCCCTCAGCGGCGACCCGGCCGACTGGTACGGCGCGGTGGCGCGCTTCTCGGGCGCGGACGACACCGCCACGGCTGCCGCCTACGCCGACGACGTCTACGACGTGCTGCGCACCGGCGCTGAGCGCCTGACGGACGCGGGCCGGCCGGTCGCCCTGGCCGCGCAGCCGGGCCTGGCCCCGCGGACGGCCCAGCTGCGGGAGACGGGCCTGCGCACGGCGTCCGCGACGGGCACCGAGTGTCCGACGACGGTGTCCTGCGAGTGGATCCCGGCGCCCTACGAGCAGTTCGGCGACAACGACTACGGCAACCACGACGTCGGCGACCGGCCCGCCTCGCCGGGCATCAAGTACATCGTCGTCCACGACACCGAGGGCGGCTGGGAAGGGGTGCTGGACCTGGTCCAGGACCCCACCTACGTGTCCTGGAACTACTCGCTGCGCTCCACCGACGGCCATGTCGCCCAGCATGTGAAGGCGAAGGACGTGGCCTGGCACGCGGGCAACTGGTACATCAACGCCAAGTCGATCGGCCTGGAGCACGAGGGTTTCCTCGCCCTCCCGGACTCCTGGTACACGGAGGCGATGTACCGGTCGTCGGCGCGGCTGGTGAAGTACCTGGCGGCGAAGTACGCCATCCCGCTGGACCGGCAGCACATCCTGGGTCATGACAATGTGCCGGGCCCGACCTCCGCGTCGGTCGCCGGGATGCACACCGACCCGGGCCCGTACTGGGACTGGCGGCACTACTTCGAGCTGCTCGGCCGGCCCTTCGCGGCGACGGCCCGCGCGGGCAGCGGCGGGTTGGTGACGATCCGGCCGGACTACCCCGCCAACCAGCCGGTGTACACGGACTGCGCCGCCGAGGGTCAGACGTGCGCCGTGCACGGTTCCAGCGAGGTGCGGCTGTACTCCGACCACGACGAGAAGTCCGCCCTGATCAAGGACGTCGGCCAGGGCAGGGTCCCGACGACGGGCGTCAACGACGTCTCCTCGCGGGTGTCCACCGGCCAGCAGTACGCGGTCGCCGGCCAGTGGGGTGACTGGACGGCGATCTGGTACCTGGGCCAGAAGGCCTGGTTCAGGAACCCGGCGAACCAGCCGACGGCCGTGCCCGCGGCGGGCCTGGTGGTCACCCCCAAGGACGGCCGCGACAGCGTGCCGCTCTACGGCCGCGCCTTCCCGGAGGCGTCGGCCTACCCTGCGGGCGTCCCGGCCCAGGCGCTCTCACCGCTGCCGTACACGCTGCCGAAGGGCCAGAAGTACGTGGCCGGGGACAAGGTGCCGGGCGAGTACTACTACGCGGTCACCTTCTCCACCGGCTCGCACCGGATGGTCGTCGGTAACGATCAGTACTACGAGATCCAGTACGGCCACCGGGTGGCGTTCGTGCGGGCCGCGGACGTGAAGCTGGTGTCGTCGACGTCCGAGCCGCGCCTCAGCCCTGCTGGAACAGCTCCGCCGGGAGCGGTTTCAGCAGGGCGTACAGGTCGTCGGTGATGGGGCGGTCCCAGGCGGCGATGGTCACCAGGACGTTGTCGCTGCGGTCGAACTGCACGCAGGCGATCCGCCCCTCGGAGAGCTTCAGACGGCGCACGATGAGCAGGTTGTCGCCCTGCATCACCGGCATGTCCTCGGTGCCGACGACGGTCACCTCCTCGTCGTTCTCCAGCGCGAGCAGCAGCTGGGCGACCTCGAAGGGGACCTCGCCCTCCGCGACCTCGCGGGCCGGGGAGCCCTCGGGCAGATTGCCGATGATCATCGCGGGGCCGCGGCCGCCGAAGAGGTCGTAACGCAGGAAGACGCCCTGGCAGCTGCCGTCGGGGGCGGGCAGCAGCCCGGCGCCCAGATTGCCGGGCCAGTCGCCCGGGTCCATGGCCAGTACGTCGAAGTCGGGCCCGGCGGGAGTGGCACTGCGGCGGCGGAGGAACGACATGCGGCCATGGTACGTGGCCACCGCCCTTCGGTGGCGCGTGGGAGGACCGCGGTTCGCCGTTCGGGTGCAGGTCGTCGGCGGCGGGACGCTCAACGCTCGCGGGCCGATGGCCGGACGGCCCGGCCGGAGGCACGCTCACGGCCGGGCGCTCGGCGTCCGGGGCACACCGGCTGTGCTCGCAACCCACCTGCGGCCGACTCGGGAACGGCCGACGGTCCGGTTGCCGGGCCGCGGTGTCAGGTCAGGTCGAACTCCCCCTCCCGCGCCCCCGACACGAACGCTCCCCATTCGGCGGGCGTGAAGATCAGGGAAGGGCTCTGGGGGCGGCCACTGTTGCGCATCGCGATGAAACCCTCGACGAAGGCGATCTGGACATCCCCCCGACCCTGGCTGCTGGACTGCCACTCGGCGTTGCTGAGGTCCAGCTCCGGCTTGTCCCAGCCCGTGAGCGGCTGCTGCTGGATGGTGCTCTCGGCCACGTCCGTGCTCCTCCCGGTTTCGTCGTCCGCGGGTCAGCCTAGCGATCGGTCCCGGACGCGGACAGAGCACATGAGGGGGACTTTCAGGACTCCGGGGCCGTCGCTCCCACGAGCCACATGGAGAAGAACTGCGAGCCGCCGCCATAGGCGTGTCCCAGCACCTTGCGGGCCCGCTCCACCTGGTGTTCGCCGGCCTGTCCGCGCACCTGGAGCGCCGCCTCGGCGAAGCGGATCATGCCGGAGGCGCCGATGGGGTTGGTGGACAGGACGCCCCCCGACATGTTGACGGGCAGGTCGCCGTCGAGCTCCGTGACCCCGGCCTCGGTGAGCTTCCAGCCCTCACCCTCGTCGGCGAAGCCGAGGTTCTCCAGCCACATGGGCTCGTACCAGGAGAACGGGACATACATCTCGACGGCGTCGATGTCGCGGCGCGGGTCGCTGACGCCGGCCTGCCGGTAGACGTCGGCGGCGCAGTCCTGGCCGGCCCGCGGCGACACGGCGTCCTTGCCGGCGAAGAGGGTCGGCTCGCTGCGCATCGCGCCGCCGAGCATCCAGGCGGGTGGCCGGGGGGCGCGGGCGGCTCCGGCCCGGTCGGTGAGGATCATCGCGCAGGCGCCGTCGGAGGAGGGGCAGGTCTCCGAGTAGCGGATCGGGTCCCAGAGCATGGGCGAGGCCTGGACCTTCTCCAGCGTGATGTCGTGCTCGTGGAGGTGGGCGTAGGGGTTCTTGAGCGCGTTGCGCCGGTCCTTGTACGCCACGAGCGAGCCGACGGTGTCGGGAGCGCCGCTGCGCCGCATGTAGGCGCGCACGTGCGGCGCGAAGAAGCCGCCGGCCCCGGCGAGCAGGGGCTGCTGGAAGGGGATCGGCAGGGACAGGCCCCACATGGCGTTGGACTCGGACTGTTTCTCGAAGGCGAGGGTCAGCACGGTGCCGTGGACGCGGGACGCCACGAGGTTCGCGGCGACGAGCGCGGTGGAGCCGCCGACGGAGCCGGCCGTGTGCACCCGCAGCATCGGCTTGCCGACTGCGCCGAGCGCGTCGGCGAGGTACAGCTCGGGCATCATGACGCCCTCGAAGAAGTCGGGGGCCTTGCCGATGACGACGGCGTCGATGTCGGCCCACGTCAACTCGGCGTCCACCAGGGCGCGCCCGGCGGCCTCCCGGACCAGTCCGGCGATCGAGACGTCCCGCCGGGCCGCGACATGCTTGGTCTGGCCGATCCCGACGACGGCCACGGGCTCCTTGCTCATCGCGGTTCCCCTTCGAGTACGGCGACCAGGTTCTGCTGGAGACACGGGCCGGAGGTGGCGTGGGCGAGGGCGCGGTCCGACTCGCCGCGGTGGATGCGGGAGGCGGCCTCGCCGATGCGGATGAGGCCGGCGGCCATCATCGGGTTGGCGGCGAGGGCGCCGCCGGACAGGTTCACCCGCACGCTGTCGTCCAGCCGCAGGGCTTTGCGCAGGACGACCTCCTGCGCGCTGAACGGGGCGTGCAACTCGGCGGTGTCGACGGGCCGTTCGAAGGCACCGGCCTTCTCGGCCGCGAGGCGGGCCGAGGGCGAGTCGGTCAGGTCGCGTACGCCGAGGGCGTGGGCCTCGATGCGGTGGTCGATGCCCCTGATCCAGGCGGGCCGGGAGCACAGCTCGCGGGCCCGTTCGCCTGCCGCGAGGATCACGGCGGCGGCCCCGTCGCCGACGGGCGGGCAGTCGCCGGTGCGCAGCGGCCGTACGACGTAGTCCCCCTGGGGCACCGAACCCCTCAGCTGGGCGCGGGAGTTGAGGGTCGCGACCCGTCGGCTGCGGGCCCCGATCGCGGCGAGGGCGCTCTCGTCGGTGTCGCCCGCGTCGATCAGGGTCTGAGCCTGGAGCGCGGCGAGGGCGACGGAGTCGGGCCACAGCGGGGCGACGTAGTACGGGTCCAGCTGGCGGGTGAGGACGTCGCGCACGGAGCCGGGCGAGGACTTTCCGTAGGAGTAGACGAGCGCGGTGTCCGCGTCGCCGGTGAGCAGTTTCGTCCAGGCCTCGTACAGCGCCCATGCGCCGTCCATCTCGACGTGGGACTCCGGGATGGGCGGCCAGGCGCCAACGCCGTCGAGGGCGAGGGTGAAGGAGAAGGCGCGACCGGCGAGGTAGTCGCTGGAGCCGGAGCAGGTGAAGCCGATGTCGGCGGTCTTCAGGCCGGTCCGGTCGAGGACGCTGTGCAGGACCGGCATGAGCATCTCGACCTCGGAGAGCTCGTCGGTGGTGCGCAGGACGTCGGTCTGCGCGAAGGCGACGACGGCGATGTCCCTGGTCACAGCAGCTCCTTGTACTGGTCGTAGTCCGCGTCGGGTTCGCCGGTCGGCCGGTAGTGGTCCGGGTAGCGGCCGCCTTCCGTCCACACGGGTTCGACCCTGAGTCCCATCCGCACCTGGTCGTAGGGGATGCCGCCGATCCGGCCGTGCAGCGCGAGGTCGGCGCCGTCGAGGGCGATATGGGCGTAGACGTAGGGGACTTCGATGTCGAGGTTCTTCGCTTTGATGTTGACGATGCAGAAGGTGGTGACGGTGCCGCCGGGACCCACCTCCACCTGTTCCGCCGTGGGGACCCCGCAGGTGGGGCAGGCGCCCCGGGGCGGCACGTACACCTTGCGGCAGGACGGGCAGCGTTCGCCGACGGTCCTGCGGTCGGCGAGGGCGTTGATGTAGGCGGTCTGGGCCCGGCCGGGCGAGTAGGTGTAGTCGAGCCGGGCGGGGGCGACGATGCCGCGCACCGTGTCCTCGAACATGCCGGTCGTGCCCGTGGGTTCGGCCGGTGCGCCGTCGTACGGCTCGAAGCAGGCGATGTCGGTGATGGCTCCGGTGCGCTGCTCGGCCCAGCGGATCCGCACGCGCATCCCGGTGTGGACGGCGTCGGGGCCGGCGGCGTCGAGGGCGTGCAGGAGTGCGGTGTCGGCGCCGTCGAGGCGGACGAGCACCCAGGCGAAGGGGGTGGTGAGCGGCTGGCCGCGGCGGGGGGCGTGGTTCCAGGCCCAGGTGGTGACCGTGCCGGTGGGGGCGACCTCCACGAGGTCGTGGATCTCCTCGGCGGTGACGGGGTCGTACTCGACGGGTGGCACGAGGACGCGGCCGTCGGCGGTGCGCACGCCGAGGGCGACGCGCTCGCGCAGGCCGGTGAGAAAGGCGCTCTGGACGGGCCCGACGGACCGCGTGAACGGAAACTCGACGACGAGCGGAGCTTTGAGGACTTCGGGCATCGAGGGCTGCCTCCTTGGGAAGCCGGGGTCAGCTGGAGCGCCCGAAAGGGGCGCGGGGCGGGTGACACATGCGGTTCCGCCGGGTGGGTGCGACCCGCCACGACGGATCCGCAGCAGGGAAAACGGCGCCACCGACCGCTCACCCGGCGGAGCGTCACGCGCGTTTGTAGACGGGTGCCCGCTTCTCCGCGAAGGCGCGTGCGCCTTCCTTCGCGTCGGCCGTGTCGAACACCGGCCAGCCCCGGGCGAGTTCGGCGGCGAGTCCGTCCGTCTCGGTGAGGTCGGCGCTCTCGTACACCGACGCCTTGACGGCTTCTACCGCCAACGGGGCGCAGGAGTTGATCCGTTCGGCGATCTCCAGGGCTGTCTCCAGGGCCCTGCCGTCGGGGACCACGTGCCCGACCAGGCCGATGTCGGCGGCCTCCCGGGCGGTGTAGGGCCGGCCGGTCAGCAGCATCTCCAGGGCGTGGGTGCGCGGGATCTGGCGTTGCAGGCGGACCGTGGAGCCGCCGATCGGGAACAGGCCGCGCCGTACCTCGAAGAGGCCGAAGGTGGCGGACTCGCCCGCGACCCGGATGTCGGTGCCCTGGAGCATCTCGGTGCCGCCCGCCACGCAGGTGCCCTCGACGGCGGCGATCACCGGTTTGCGGGGGCGGTGGTGGCGCAGCATCGCCTTCCAGTGCAGGTCGGGGTCGGCCTTGAGCCGGTCGCGGTACTGCTCCCCCTCCATGCCCTGACCGGCGAGGGCCTTGAGATCCATGCCGGAGCAGAACGCGCCGCCCGCGCCGGTGAACACGATCGAGCGGACCGAGTCGTCCTCGTCGGCCTCCAGCCAGCCGTCGTACAGGCCGACGAGCATGGCGATCGAGAGCGCGTTCCTGGCTTTGGGCCTGTTGAGCGTGAGCACGAGTGTGGCGCCTTCGCGCCGCACGGTGAGGTGTTCGGTACCGCCCATCACAGATCTCCCCTCGAAAAGAACGAGAACAGGTTGCAGGAGGCGTGATGGCAGTTCAAGGGTTTTCTGACAGACAGTCAGATTTCTTCGCGGGAACCCTTCCCACTTGCCGCGCCCTTTGCTCTGATGACCGGCGAACCGTCGGGAGAACCAGGCCCCGTGAGGTCAGGAGGAGCGGTGGAGTACAACCTTGCCGACCTGTTCGAGTCGGTCGTCGACGTGGCGGCCGACCGCGAGGCGCTCGTGTACGTCGACCATCCGGGCACGGGCGCGGAACGCCGGCTGACCTACGCGGAGCTGGACGCCGCCGCCAATCGCATCGGCCACCACCTCCTCGACAGCGGGCTGCGCCCCGGCGAGCATCTGGGCCTGCATCTGTACAACGGCGTCGAGTACCTGCAGACGGTGCTGGGCTGCCTGAAGGCCCGGATCGTGCCGGTCAACGTCAACTACCGCTATGTGGAAGAGGAGTTGGTCTACCTCTACCGGGACGCGGACTTGGTCGGACTCGTCTTCGACGCGGAGTTCACGGACCGGGTGGCGGCGGCGCTGCCGCAGGCGCCGGCGTTGCGGCACCTCGTCCGGGTGGGGCCGGCGGTCGACGGCATCACCTCCTTCGACGAGGCCGAGGCGAGCGGCTGCGCCGAGCGCGGGTTCCCGGCCCGTTCGGGCGACGACCTGTTCATCATCTACACCGGGGGTACGACCGGCCTGCCCAAGGGGGTGATGTGGCGTCAGGAGGACCTTTTCTTCTCGGGGTTGGGCGGCGGCTCGCCGACCGGGGAGCCGGTGAAGAAGCCGGAGGAGATCGCCGAGCGGGTCGCGGCCGGGGGCACGGGGATCACCTTCTTCCCCACTCCCCCGCTGATGCACGGCACTTCCACCCTCACCTCCTTCATCGGCTTCAACTTCGGCCAACGCGTGGTGATCCACCGCAAGTTCGTGCCCGAGGAGGTGCTCAGGACGATCGAGAAGGAGAAGGTCACCAGCATCTCCCTGGTGGGCGACGCGATGCTGCGGCCGTTGATCGACGCGCTCGAGGGTCCCCTGCGGGGCACGGACTGCTCTTCGGTGTTCAGCGTGTCCTCGTCCGGGGCGATCATGTCGGACACAGTGCGCCGCCAGTTCCGGGCGCTGATGCCGAACGCGATGCTGCTGAACAACTTCGGCTCCTCGGAGTCCGGCTTCAACGGCACGGCGACGGAGGACTCCGGGCCGGAGCGCGGCTTTCGCGTCCGGGTCAACTCCCGTACGCGGGTGGTCGATCCGGCCACGTACGAGCCGGTCGCGCCGGGCGAGGTCGGCCGGGTCGCCCAGCACGGTCATGTGCCCCTCGGCTACTACAACGACCCGGTGAAGACGGCCGAGACCTTCTTCGAGAAGGACGGCGAGCGCTGGGTGCTGCTCGGCGACATGGCGACCGTCGACGAGGACGGCGTGGTGGTCGTCCTCGGGCGGGGCTCGCAGTGCATCAACACCGGGGGCGAGAAGGTGTACCCCGAGGAGGTCGAGCAGGCGCTGAAGTCCCATCCTGACGTGTACGACGCCCTGGTGGCGGGGGTGCCGGACGCGACGTGGGGCAACCATGTGGCGGCCGTGGTGCAGGTGCGGGCGGGCGCCCCGCTGCCCTCTCTGGAGGACATCCAGCGTCACTGCCGTACCCGGCTCGCCGGTTACAAGATCCCGCGCCAGCTGGTGCTCGCCGAGTCCATCCGCCGCTCGCCCAGCGGCAAGGCGGACTATCGCTGGGCGCGGGAGGTGGCCACCGCCGAGAGCGGCTGACCACCTGCATCGAGGAAGGCGACAGTACGGCGGACGAACCACTCCGGGTCGTCCAGCCATGGGTGGTGGGCGGCCCCGGACTGCACGGCGAGCTCCGCGTCGGGGAAGGCGTCGGCGACGAGCCGGGCGACCTCGGGCCGGGGCCCGCCGTCCACCTCGCCGGCGAGTACGAGGACCGGGGCGGTCACGCCCGCGAGGGCGGTACGCAGGGCCGGTGGGTCGAAGGCGGCCGGGTCGAGGAAGAGTGCCTCCGCCTCGACGTTGGTCTGTTCGTCGGCGGCGGCGTCGAGGGCGCGGGCGGTGTCGTCCCACCGGCCGAAGAAGAAGGCGCCGACGAGCGCCCAGTCGGGATCCCCCTCGCCCGCGAGCCAGGACTCGAACGCCGGGAAGGCCGTCGCGAACCACGGTTCGTGCGCGCGCAGCCGGGCGGCCTCCAGCCGTTCCTCGGCCGTGGCCGGCCGGCCCAGGGCCCACGGGGTGGCGGTGATCAGCGCCAGCCGGGAGACGCGGTCCGGGTAGCGTGCCGCGTACAGCATGGCCAGGCTGCCGCCCGCCGAGTGGGCGAGGACGTCGATCCGTTCCCGTCCCAGCTGGACGCGCAGGGCCTCGACGTCGTCGACCTGCCGGTCGCAGCGGTAGGTCGCCGGGTCCGCCGGGATCGCTGAGTCGCCGGTGCCGCGCAGGTCGAGGAGGATCAGCCGGCGGTGAGCGGTGAGACCGCCGAGGTCGCCGAGGTAGGCGGAGGCCCGCATGGGACCGCCGGGCAGGACGACGAGCGGCTCGCCCTCGCCCCGCACGTGGTAGGCGAGTTCGGTCCCGTCGGGCGCGGTGAAGGTCGGCATGCCCTGATCCTCAGCGCATTTCGTGTCCGTCCGCAACGGAGTTCTCCCGGGCGAGAGGGTCGAACCGGTCTCTCAGCTCCCGCTTGAGGATCTTGCCGCTGGCGTTGCGTGGCAGTGCGTCCACGAAGAGCACGCGCTTGGGGGCCTTGAAGTGCGGGAGCTTCTCGCGGGCGTGTGCGATGAGCTCGTCCTCGGTGACCTCGCCGCGGGGGACGACCACGGCGGTGACCGCCTCGATCCACTTCTCGTCGGGCAGGCCGATCACGGCCGCCTCGGCGACGGCGTCATGGGTGTACAGCGCGTCCTCGACCTGGCGTGAGGCGACCAGTACGCCACCGGAGTTGATGACGTCCTTCACCCGGTCGACGATCGTGAAGTAGCCGTGGGCGTCGCGCACGGCGAGGTCGCCGGAGTGGAACCAGCCGTCGCGGAAGGCGTCGGCGGTCTCCTCGGGCTTGTCCCAGTAGCCCTCGCACAACTGCGGGGAACGGTAGACGATTTCACCGGGTGTGCCGTCGGGGACGTCCGCGCCGTCGTCGTCGACGACCCGGGCGTCCACGAACAGGACCGGGCGCCCGCAGGAGTCCATGCGGCCCTTGTGCTCGTCGGGGGCGAGGACGGTGGCGAGCGGGCCGATCTCGCTCTGGCCGAAGCAGTTGTAGAAACCCAGCTCGGGCAGGCGCTCACGCAGCCGCTCCAGGACGGGCACCGGCATGATCGACGCGCCGTAGTACGCCTTGCGCAGCCCGCTCAGGTCACGGTCGGCGAAGTCGGGGCGGTTCGCCAGTGCGATCCACACGGTCGGCGGGGCGAAGAGGCTGTCGACGCGGTCGGCCTCGATGAGGTCGAAGAGACGGTCGCCGTCGGGCGCGTCCAGCACGATGTTGGTGGCGCCGACCGCGAGGTACGGCAGCAGGAACACGTGCAGCTGCGCCGAGTGGTAGAGCGGAAGGGAGTGCGCGGGGCGGTCGCCGGCGCTCAGGTCGAGGGCGGCGATCGCGCTCAGGTACTCGTGCACCAGGGCGCGGTGGGTCATCATCGCGCCCTTGGGCAGGGCTGTCGTGCCCGAGGTGTAGAGCAGCTGTACCAGGTCCTCGGCGCGCGGCTCGGGCCCGTCGTACGCGGGGGTCGCGGGCAGTCGGGCGAGGAGCGAGTCGTCGGTGTCGCGCAGCGCCAACCGCCGTGCTCCGTCGGGGAGTCGCCCGGCCAGGCCGGGGTCGGTGAGGACCAGTGCACTGCCCGACTGGTCGACGATGTACCTCAGGTCATCGCCGGTGAGGTTCTGGTTGACGGGGACGTGGACCAGGCCGGCGCGGGCGCAGGCCAGGAACGCGATGAGGTAGGCGTCGGAGTTGTGGCCGTAGGCGCCGACCCGGTCGCCGGGGGCGAGACCCTCGCCGAGCAGGACGCTCGCCGCCCGCGAGACGGCCTCGTCGAGTTCCTCGTAGGTCCAGGTGCGGTCGCGGTACTCGACCGCCACGCGTGCCGGGGTGCGGCGGGCGCTGCGCCGCAGCACCCCGTCGACCGTACTGCCATGTCCGGGCCTCATGCCTCATGATCCTCGGGGGGCGGCCGGGGCAGGTCAAGTCGCGGGCGCGCCCCGAGGGGTCACGCCACCGCGCCCGCCACTCCGGTGCGGCCGTCGGGCACCCCGACGACGCTGACGATCGTCTGCTCGCGGATGTCCTCGCCGAGGACGGCTGCCACCGCGTCGGCCGTGGCGCCGATCAGGCGGGCCGGGGCGTCCGGCACCTGGGGCAGGTGGTAGGCGGCCTCGCGCATGCTGAGGGTGAGCTGCGGGGCGACCTTGTCGGTGGGCCGGCCGCCGATGCCACGCCGGTTGCGCGGGATGCCGATGAGGTCGACGCCGACGAGGCCGCGCAGCCGGTCCCCGTAGACGGAGCCGACGGCGTCGGCCAGGGCGCCGATCAGTTTCTCCTCGACGGTCCCGTCGAGGGCGTCCTCGCTGATGTGGACTGTGTAGTGCGGCGTGCGGATCTCCGTTTCGCGTGGTGCGTACCATGACGGTCGGTTCAATTCAGCTAGCGGAACAAAGTAGCTTTGATGTCAAAGGTAATGCGAGTGCCGGATGTCCATGTCCAGCGCCACGGGTGACAACGCCGCCGACGCCGACGAGACCGGCGGCGGCGACACCGGCGTCGAGGCGACCGTTCGCGAGCTGCTGCTGCTCATGCCGCGACTCGTGGGCAGGGCGAAGAGGATCCCCGTGCCCGAGGCGCTGCGGGCCTTCTCGCTGGCCCCGCGTCACCTCTCCCTGTTGGCGTACCTGCTCCTCGACGGACCGATGACGGTCAACGAGCTGGCCGCACGCCTGGAGGTCGCCCCGACCACGGTGAGCCTGCTGATCGGCGACCTCAACCGGAAGGGCGTCCTGGAGCGCCGCGAGGACGAGCGGGACCGCCGCCGCCGGATCGTCGCCATCGCGGACGCCCATGAACCCGCGATCTCCGCCTGGCTCGCCCCGGGCGCGGCGGCCTGGCGCCGGGCACTGGTCCCGCTGACGCCCGGTCAGCGGCGGTTGCTCGTGGACACATTGCTCGCCTACGAGGCGGAGGTCGACGCGGAACGGGGGTGAGCCGCCGGGAATGCCCCCTCGGCGAAATACTCCTTGTGCTCCCGCGCACTCCTGTGCGCCCCCCTGCAGAAATGATTCACGGCAAAGGCACCCGTTCGAACTGGGCAGAACATGACTCAGGCGCCAAGTCAGTGCAACGTCCATTGATTTTCGAGTGCCGTATGAGGCAGGGGGTATTCAATGAGCAACGCTGTGCCTGAACGGGAATGCGCATGGAGGGTGGGTACTGCGCCAGGCATATTCCCATTCCTCGGCCACGGTATCGCCTTGTACCGTCGCCCGTTGGCTTTTCTGAATTCTTTGCCCGCGCATGGAGATCTGGTCGAAATACGACTGGGTCCCCAGCGCGCCTGGATGGTGTGCCACCCGGAGTTGGTCCACCGGGTGCTCGGGGACTCGCGCACCTTCGACAAGGGGGGCCCGCTCTTCGACCGGCTCCGCCTGCTGATGGGCAACGGCATCGTCACAAGCCGCCACCAGGAACACCGGTGCCAACGCAGGCTGCTGCAACCCGCCTTCATCCCGTCCCGCCTCCCCGATCAGACGAAGCTGATGGCCGAGGAGGCCGAGGCGGTGTGCCGCGACTGGCAGGCCGGGCAGGAGGTCGACGTCAGCGCGGCCATGATGGCCCTGTCGACCCGGATCATCAGCCGTGTCCTGTTCTCCGACTCGCTCGACGCCGCGACGGCCGCC
Source organism: Streptomyces sp. NPDC050121 (assembly GCF_044460385.1). Classification (NCBI taxonomy): domain Bacteria; kingdom Bacillati; phylum Actinomycetota; class Actinomycetes; order Kitasatosporales; family Streptomycetaceae; genus Streptomyces; species Streptomyces sp. NPDC050121. Next base: position 114,179 of record NZ_JBITJV010000026.1, read on the forward strand.
GAGGTGCGGCACTGTCTCGCGGACATCGTTCGCGGGCTGTTCGTCCGCACCGTCGTGCCGGTCGACGCCCTGTTCCGCGTTCCCTCGCCCGCGAACCGTCGTTACCGGCGGGCGGTCGAGCGCATACACGCGATCATCGACGCCGCCATCGCCGAGCGTCGTCGAGGGGCCCCCCGCGACGACCTGCTGGGAACCCTGCTGGCGGCCACCCGCGCCACCGGCCCGGACACGGCGATCACTGAGCAGGAAGTACACGATCACCTCGTCTCGCTCCTGCTCGCCGGCTCCGAGAGCGCCGCCCTGTGTCTGGCCTCCGCGTTCAGCCTACTGGCACAGCATCCGCAGGCGGAGCGCCGTCTGCACGCCGACATCGACGCCGTGCTCGCCGGACGGCAGCGGCCGGGGTCCGACGACCTGCCGCACCTCGTGCATGCCCGATGCATCGTCACCGAGACGTTGCGTCACTCGCCGCCGGGCTGGCTTTTCACACGCATCACCACCAAGGAGACGGAACTCGCCGGCCTCCGCCTTCCCCAGGGAGCCACCGTTGTGTACAGCCCCTACCTGCTGCACCACGATCCCGCGTGGTTCCCCGATCCCGACCGGTTCCTCCCCGAGCGCTGGCTGCCGGGGCGGGCCGCCGCGACGCACGGTGCGATGCTCCCGTTCGCCACGGGCAGCCGCAAATGCATCGGCGACGCCTTCGCCATGACGGAGACCACGGTGGCCCTCGCCACCGTCGCCGCCCGCTGGCGCCTGACCCATCTGCCCGGCCCCGTCGCACCACCGCGACCCGGGGCGACGCTGGGGCCGAGGTCCCTGGTGATGATCTGCGAACCGCGCGCACGTGTGCCGATCGGCACGGCGCCTCGCCCGGGTTCCTGCACCCGCCGAGAAACCGCTGCACACCCCGTGAAGGATTCCCGAAGGGCCGGTGACAGCGGTGTCGACCACGCATGAGGAAGCCACGCTCGCCCCCCAAGAGGAAATGCCGGCCGCCAGCCTGACAGAGCTGATCGACACCCACCTCCACATGCCGTACCCGTTCCTGCGGAATCGCCACGAATCCGAGGCGGTCGCCGGCGTCGACACATGGCTGCACAAGTGGAGGCTGACCGACGAACCGGGGGTGGCTGCGATGATCGGCTACACCCGGCCCGCCGAACTCGCGTCCTACAACAGCCCGACCGTGGACTCCGGCATCCTCCAGATCGTGGCCGACCAGATCGCCTATCAATTCGTCTTCGACGACCGGGCGGAGGAAATCGGGCGGCAGTCCCCGGCGCTGCTGCTGCCCATGCTGTGCGAGAGCATCGCAATCCTGCGGGACGGCGAACCGCCCCGCACCCCGCTGGGGGCGGCCCTGGCCGATCTCCACCGGCGGGTCCGCGAGCGGTGCACCCCCGCCCAGGCCGAGCGGTGGGCCTGGAAGAGCCGCGAGTACGTGCACGGCCTGTTGTACGAGGCGGTGGCGCAGGCGCACCCGTTCCCGGTGGGCATGGGATTGTGCAACTCGATCCGTTCGCTGACCGCGGGGGTCGAGCCCTTCTACCCCCTGTACGAGGCCGCGCAGGGTGGTGAACTGGCCCCCGAGGCTCTTGATCACCCCGTGCTGCGGCGTCTGCGGCGTCTGTCGGTCGATGCGGCGGTGTGGACGGCCGACCTCTTCTCGGCCGTGAAGGAGCAACGGACGGGCGAGATGATCAATCTGGCCCTCGCCCATCAGCGCACGCACCAGTGTTCCCTGCCGGCGGCCGTTATGCTGGCCATCCGACAGATCAACGGCACGATCAGGGAGTTCGAGAGGCTCTGCGCGGAGATCCAGCCGGAGTTGAGCCCCGCCGGGGTCTGCTACGTGGACGGCATGATCGGCTGGATCCGTGGGTGTTACCACTGGTCCCGCACGGTGCCGCGCTACGCGGACACCTCGGTCGCGCCCGCACATCCATGTGTGCCATTCGAAACCGCCTACCCAGCAGGAAGGGCTACCTAACCGACCCGGCGAACGATTCACCCTTCTCGGTCATCCTCGCACCCTAACGCCGTCACCGGTTGTGCACCAGGGGCGTACGCTCAGCGCTGTCCTCCGAGGAACAACGACAGGAAGCGGTAGGGCACATGGCGTATGGGTCGCGGCAGCCGATCACCGAACCCCGCCCGTTGGTCGAGCGCCACCGAGAACTCCAGGTGCTCGACTGCGCGTTGTCGGGCCTCGGCCGCGCCGTCGAAGGGGTGCCGCGGGCGCAGCCCGGCGGACTGCTCGCCTTCACCGGTGCGGCCGGGCTGGGAAAGACCGCGCTCATGGCGGAAGCACGCACACGCGCCGCGGCGCACGGATTCACGGTGTTCTCGGGGCGGGGCGGCGAGACCGAACAGGAGCTGGCGTTCCGCGTGGTGCGCCAGCTCGCCCAGCCCACGCTGGCCGCGATGGACGAGACACAACGCCGTGCCTTCCTGGGGAGCTGGTACGACATCGTTGCCGCCGCGCTCGGTCTGGAGGCGACGGACACCGCCCATGCACCGGACCCGACCGGAGTGCGTGACGGTCTCGACTGGGTCATGACCCGGCTCACGGTGTCGAAGGCTCCCGTGGTCCTGCTCCTGGACGACCTGCACTGGGCCGATGCCGAGTCCCTCAACTGGCTCGCGTCGTTCGCGCCACGGGCCGCGGACCTGCCGCTGCTGATCATCGTCGCCTACCGGCCGCACGAACTGCCGCCCGAGGCGGCCGCCTTCCGCGCTCTCGTCGCACACCACGGGAACCGCCCGTGCGAACTGAAACCGCTGACCCCCGCAGGTGTGGCCCGCATCGTCAGGAGCGAAGTGGGGGACGGTGCCGAGGACGACTTCTGCGACGAGTGCTGGACGGTGACCGGCGGGAGCCCCTTCGAGGCCGTCGAGCTCGCCATCGGACTCGGCGAACGCAATCTGAAGGGCACCCAGGCCGACCTGCCCGCGATGCGGAACGTCGCCTCGGCGGTCAAGGGCCCGGGACTGATCGCACGTCTGCAGAAGCTCGGCACGACCACCGTCCGCTTCGCGCACGCCGCTGCCGTGCTGGGTGCGCCGTTCTCACCGGAGCTCGCCGCCACCATCGCGGTGATCGGCAGCGAGGCCGCCACCGAGGCGATCGAGAGCCTGCGTGCCGCCCGGATCGTGGCCGAGGGCCACGGACCCGGTGGGGGCCTCGACTTCGTTCACCCACTGATCGCGACGACGATCTACCGGTCCATCCAGCCGGCCTTCCGGGTCGGCCTGCACAACGCCGCCGCGCTGGCCGTCCGTGCGGCGGGCTTCGGTCCCGCCGAGGCCGCGCGACACCTGCTGGAAGTTCCGTGCGAGGGCAGGACGGAGGTGGTCGAATGCCTCCGCGAGGCCGCCCGCGAGTGCCTGCGGGCCGGCTCCCCGGAAGCCGCCCGGCGCGCGCTGGCCCGAGCGCTGCAGGAGCCCCCGCTCCCGGAGGACCGTGCCGCGCTGCTCCACGAGCTGGCGGGCTCGACCTTTCTGATCGAACCCACGGCCACGGTCGCCCATCTCAAGGAGGCGCGGGCCGAACGCGAGGTCGATCCCGACCTGCGCGCCTCCATCGTCTACCGGCTGACGCAGGCGCTGGCCCACACCGACCAGTTGGCCGAGGCCGCGGCCGTCGCCGACGACGAGGCACGGCAGACCACCAATCCGCGCGTCCGACTGCGCATGCAGGCCGATCACTTCGTCTGGAGCGCGTTCCGCGCGGACGAGCCCGACGCGCCCGCCCGCTCACGCCGGCTGGCGCGGCTGACCGAGCGGCTGCCCGGACGAAACCTGGAGGAGCGGTACATCCTGGGGCTGCGGGCCTGGGACGGGATGCTGCGCGGCGAGGCCCGGCAGACAGTCCTGGCGACCGCCGAAAAAGCCTTGCGGGGCGGACTGAGCTGGACCGACGAGAACCGGGGCTTCGAGGTGCCCGTCTCGGTCGCCCTCGTGTTCATGTACTGCGACCAGCCACGACGGGCCGAGGAACTGTTCACCAGGGGCATGGCCGAGTGCGAGACCAAAGGCTGGCGCGGCTCCCACCTGGCCGTCGGACAGACCCTCTACGGCTACATCCGCTACCGTCGCGGCTGGCTGACCGATGCGGAGGAGCTGGCTCGGGAGGGGCTGCGGACCGCCGACAAGGTGGAAGGGGCGGTGCCCGCCCAGTGGTTCGCCATCGGCATCCTCATCCAGACGCTGCTGGCCCGTGGTCGCACCGCCGACGCGCGAGAAATCGCGGACACCTACCACTACGGCGACGCGGTCCCCAACGCCGTCATCTACCCCGATCCCCGCACCGTGTACGCCGAACTGCTCATGGCGGAGGGGCGGAACACCGAGGCGGAGCACCTGTTGTCCGCCGTCGGGGAGTGGCTGGAGGGTCGGGCCTGGCGCAATCCCGCCTGGTGTCGCTGGCAGCTGAACCTGGCGCACGCCGTCGCCTCCACCGACCCCGATCGGGCCCTCCTGCTCGCCCGGGACGCCGTCAAGCGGGCCCGGGACTTCGGTGCGGCTTCCGTGATCGGGCAGGCGCTGCACGTGGAGGCGGAGGTGACCGCCGGGCCGGCGGCGCAGGAGCTGCATGCTCAGGCCGTGGAACACCTGGAACGGTCGCCCGCCTCGTACGAGCTGGCCCGTGCGCTGGTCGGTCAAGGCGCCGCCCTGTCCCGCCACGGCCGGCTGCATGAGGCCGCGAACCGGCTCTACCAGGGCCTGGAGGGCGCCGTCCACTGCGGTGCCGAGACCCTGGCCGCCCGCGCCAGGGAGGAGCTCTCCGCAGCCGGACTGCGACCGCTCCCCCTGCGCTACGGGCAGACGGACACGCTCACCGCCCACGAACGCCGGACCGCCGAACTGACCGTCCAGGGGCACCCGGTGGCCGTCGTCGCGAAGGAACTGCGCCTCACCGAACAGGGCGTACGGCAGCTGCTCTCCTCCGTCTACCGGAAGATCGGCACCGACGCCACCGATCTCCCCGGAGCCCTGGACGCCTTTCCGCGGGTGCGCCCCTGACCGGCCTCACACGGGCCGCTCCCGCCCCTCCCAGTACGGCTCCCGCAACCGCCGCTTGTACAGCTTGCCGTTGGGATCGCGGGGCATCTCGGTGATGAAGTCGACAGACTTGGGGCGCTTGTAGCCGGCGAGGCGGTCGGCACAGTGGTCGAGGAGCAGGGTGGCTAGGTCGGGGCCTGGCTCGTGCCCGGGGGCCGGTTCGACGACCGCCTTGACCTCCTCGCCCCAGTCGTCGTGCGGGATGCCGAACGCGGCCGCGTCGGCGACGGCAGGGTGGGCGAGCAGCGCGGACTCGATCTCGGCGGGGTAGATGTTGACGCCGCCCGAGATGATCAGGTCGATCTTGCGGTCCCGGAGGAACAGGTAGCCGTCCTCGTCGAGCACGCCGAGGTCGCCGACGGTGAAGAAGTCGCCGATGCGGTTCTTGCGCGTCTTGTCCTCGTCCTTGTGGTAGGCGAAGCCGCCGGTCGTCATCTTCATGTACACGGTGCCGAGTTCACCGGGCGGCAGGCGGTTGCCGTCGTCGTCGAAGATCGCCAACTCGCTGATGGGCCAGGGCTTTCCGACCGTGCCGGGCTTCTTCAGCCAGTCCTCGGCCGTCGCGAAGGCGCCGCCGCCCTCGCTGGCCGCGTAGTACTCCTCCACACATGTGCCCCACCAGTCGATCATCGCCCGCTTCACATGGTCCGGGCAGGGCGCGGCGCCGTGGATCGCGTGCCGCATGGACGAGACGTCGTAGCGCGCGCGTACGCCCTGCGGGAGGGCCAGCAGGCGGTGGAACTGGGTCGGGACCATATGGGTGTGGGTGCAGCGCCGGGTGTCGATGAGGCGGAGCATCTCCTCGGGCGTCCACTTGTCCATCAGGACCAGTGGATGGCCGATGTGCAGGGACGCGCCCGCGAACTGGAGCACCGCCGTGTGGTAGAGCGGCGAGCAGACGAGGTGGACGTTGTCGTCGAACGGCCGAACGCCGAAGATGCCGAGGAAGCCTCCGAGGTACGCCTCCTCGGGCAGCTTGCCGGGCAGCGGGCGCCGGATGCCGCGTGGGCGGCCCGTCGTGCCCGAGGTGTAGTTCATGACCCAGCCGAGGGTGCGGCCGGCAGGCGCCGACTCCGGCTGCCCGTCGAGGAGTTCGGCGTACGGCCGGAAGCCCTCGACCTTCCCTACGGCGTACCGATGGGTGGCGGGCAGGCCGGCCTCTTCGGCGGCCCGGGACGCCTGGTCCCCGTAGCGCTCGTGTGCGAGCAGCACCTTGGCACCGGAGTCGGAGACGATCCAGGCGATCTCGGGGCCGACGAGGTGGTGGTTGACGGGGACGAGGTAGAAGCCGGCCTGGGTGGCGGCGAGGTAGGCGGTGAAGAACTCGGCCGAGTTGGGCAGGACGACGGCGAAGGCGTCGCCGCGCTCCATCCCCGCCGCGCGCAGGCCGTGCACGAGCCGGTTGGCGGCGGCGTGCAGACGTCCCGCGGTCCACTCCTGACCGTCCGGTGCGATCAGGACGATGCGGTCGGGGTCGGCGGTGGCCTGGGCCCAGAAGCCCGCGGGGGGTGTGCCGGTCACTGACCGCTCCTTCCGGCGATGCGGTTGACGTGGTCCACGGCCTGCTCGAAGCCGCGGGTGAGGTCGTCGAAGACTGCCTGGACACTGCGGACGTCGTTCATCCGGCCGACGATCTGGCCGACGGGCGTGCCGAGCAGCGGGTCGACCTCGTACTTCTGGATACGGGAGACCGCTTCGGCGACAAGGAGGCCCTGCAGGGGCATGGGCAGGGCGCCGGGTCCGTGCGGGTCGTCCCAGGCATCGGTCCATTCGGTACGCAGCTGGCGGGCGGGTTTGCCGGTGAGGGCACGGGAGCGGACCGTGTCGCCGGAGCCGGCCGCGAGGAGCTTGCGGGTGAGGGCGGGCGAGTGCAGGTCGGCCTCGGCGGTCGTCAGCCACAGCGAACCGAGCCACACGCCCTGGGCGCCGAGGGCGAGGGCGGCGGCGATCTGCCGTCCGCTGCCGATGCCGCCGGCGGCGAGGACGGGCAGCGGGGCGACCGCGTCGACGGCCTCCGGGGTGAGCACCATCGAGGCGATCTCACCCGTGTGCCCGCCGGCCTCGTACCCCTGCGCCACGACGATGTCGATGCCCGCCGCCTTGTGCTTGAGCGCGTGCCGGGCGCTCCCGGCGAGCGCGGCGACGAGGACGCCCTGCTCGTGGGCGCGGACGACGACGTCGGGGGGCGGGGAGCCGAGGGCGTTGGCCAGCAGCCGGATCGGGTAGTCGAAGGCGACGTCGAGCTGGCTGCGGGCGACCTGCTCCATCCATCCGGTGATCCGCCACCCGGACGCCTCGCCCTCGGCCAGTTCGGGCACCCCGTACTTGGCGAGGGTGTCCCGCACGAACTGGCGGTGGCTGTCGGGGATCATCGCTTCGACCTCGGCCTCGGTGACGCCTTCGACCTTCTTCGCGGGCATGACGACGTCGAGGCCGTACGGCCTGCCGTCGACGTGCGCCTCGATCCAGTCGAGGTCGCGTTTGAGGTCGTCGGGGGCGGTGTAGCGGACCGCGCCGAGCACGCCGAAGCCGCCCGCGCGGCTGATGGCCGCGGCGACGGCGGGGAACGGCGTGAAGCCGAAGACGGCGTGCTCGACTCCCAGTTGCTTGCTCAGCTCCGTCTGCATGGGCGCAGGATGCCGCAGACCTCCGGACGACGGAAGGGTTTTTCTGATACACCGTCAGATTCTTGTGTCCGGGTGTCTTCCATGGCCGGTGTCTTCCACGGCCGCTGGGGCGCCGCTCCTGGGGTCGCTGGATCTGTCCTAGTCCGCCGGGGCCTCCAGGACGGCCATCGCCGCGTTGTGGCCCGGCACCCCGCTCACCCCTCCCCCGCGCACCGCGCCGGCCCCGCACAGCAGGATGTTCGCGTGCCGGGTCTCCACGCCCCAGCGGCCGGTGCCCTCCTGGGCGTACGGCCAGGCGAGGTCGCGGTGGAAGATGTTGCCGCCGGGCAGTTGGAGGTCGCGCTCCAGGTCCAGCGGGGTCCGCGCCTCGATGCAGGGGCGGCCGTCGGCGTCGGTGGCGAGACAGTCGGCGAGGGGTTCGGCGAGGTGGGCGTCGAGCTGGGCGAGGGTGGCTTTGAGGAGTTCCTCGCGGACGGCGTCGTTGTCGCGTTCGAAGAGCCGGGCGGGTGTGTGCAGGCCGAAGAGGGTCAGCGTCTGGTACCCCTGCTCAACGAGGTCCGGCCCGAGGATGCTCGGGTCGGTCAGGGAGTGGCAGTAGATCTCGGAGGGCGGGGCGGCGGGCAGTTCGCCGGCGGCGGCCTGGGCGTGGGCGGTGGCGAGCTGCTCGTATCCCTCGGCGATGTGGAAGGTGCCGGCGAACGCCTCACGCGGGTCGACGGCGCTGTCGCGCAGCCTGGGCAGCCGCTTGAGCAGCATGTTCACCTTGAGCTGGGCGCCCTCGGCGGGGGCGGGCGGCTCGTCGGCGGTGAGGGCCGCGAGCGCTTGCGGAGAGGCGTTCACCAGGACGTGCCGGGCCGCGGCGACGCCCTCGCCGTCGGCCGTGCGGTAGGTGACCTCCGCCGTACGGCCGTCCGTGGCGATGCGGACGGCCTCGTGGCCGGTGGCGAGGACGGCGCCCGCGTCCCGGGCGGCGTCGGCGAGGGCGTCGGTCAGGGCGCCCATGCCGCCGACGGGGACGTCCCAGGCGCCCGTGCCGCCGCCGATCACGTGGTAGAGGAAGCAGCGGTTCTGCTTGAGCGAGGGGTCGTGGGCGTGGGCGAAGGTGCCGATGAGGGCGTCGGTGAGGACGACACCCCGGACCAGGTCGTCCGCGAAGCGCTCCTCGACGGTGACGCCGAGGGGCTCCTCGAAGAGGATCCGCCAGGCCTCCTCGTCGTCGACGCGCCGGCGCAGTTCGTCCCGGGTGGGCAGCGGTTCGGTGAGCGTGGGGAACACCCGCCGGGCGACGCGCCCGGTCATGCCGTAGAAACGCTCCCAGGCCGCGTACTCGCGTTCGCCGCCCGTCAGCCGCGCGAACGCCTCGCGGGTGCGTTGCTCTCCGCCGCCCACGAGCAGTCCGGTCGGCCGCCCGCCGCGCTCCACGGGGGTGTACGAGGAGATCGTGCGGCTCTGGACGCCAAAGCGCAGCCCCAGGTCCCGCACGATCTTCTGGGGTAGCAGGCTGACCAGGTACGAGTAGCGCGAGAGGCGGGCGTCGACGCCGGTGAACGGGCGGGTGGAGACGGCGGCGCCCCCGGTGTGGTCCAGCCGTTCCAGGACCAGCACGGAACGGCCGGCCCGGGCCAGGTAGGCGGCGGCGACCAGGCCGTTGTGGCCGCCTCCGACGATGACGGCGTCGTACGCGCGGTGTCCCTCGTGTGCAGGCATGGTTCTTCGTAACACGAGCCGATCAAGGTCGGCCAGAGCTGGTCGGGCGGGGAGCTGGTCGGGCGGACCGGTCAGGGTCGGCGGAGGCGGACCGCGAGGAAGGTCGGCGTCCGCAGGGCGACGCGGTCCTCGGTGAAGTAGGAGCCTCCGAAGTACTGCCAGTCGCCCGTGGGATGGGTGGTGGACACGAGCTGCGTGCCGCCCGGCCGCAGGACACGGCGGAGTTCGGCGAGCAGCTGCTCCCGGGCCTCGACGTGGTGGTGGACGGGCGCCGGCACCGCGAGGTCGAAGGACTCGTCGGGCAGGAAGGCGAGCGGCTCCTCCAGGTCGTGCCGGTGCAGGGGCGCCCGGTCGCCGTCGCCGAGCCGTTCCCGCGCCGCGCGCAGCAGGCTCTCGCTGCCGTCGACGCCGACGACCGTGGAGGCGCCCCGCTCCAGCAGCTCGGCGGCGTAGTGGCCCGCCCCGCAGCCGAGGTCCAGCACCCGCAGCCCGCCGACGTCACCGGCGAGCCGCAGCATGGCCGGACGGTCGGTGTAGCTGTTGTAGACGTTCTTGGTGACCTGGGCGGCGAACTCCTCGCCCATGGCCCCGTGGTACGCGGTCCCGGCTCCCGTACGATCATGACGACCTCACGTACGGTGAGCCGCGAGGTGCGGCTGGGCACGGAGCTGGGCCGGGGCCACGACTCGAGCCAGGCGGAGCTACGCGCCGCCGGCCGCCCGGTGCCGGCGCAGGACCGCGACTCTTCGGTAGAGCTCGACCGCCTCCTGTCCGCGGCCGAGCTGTTCCAGGCAGTGGGCCTCGTCGCTGCGGCCGGCGAGGGTGTCGGGGTGGTCGGGGCCGAGGACGCGCTCGCGGGCCGCGGCCACCCGCCGGTATTCCGCCAGGGCGTCGGCCCAGCGGCCCAGCCAGCCGAGGCCGACGGCTACCTCGCGGCGGCTGACCAGGGTGTCGGGATGGTCGGCGCCCAGGACGCGCTCGCGGATCGCTGACACGTCCCGGGACTCGGCGAGGGCCTCCTCCCAGCGACCCAGACGGCCGAGGTTGACGCCGAGGCCGTGGCGGGCCCGCAGGGTCTCGGGGTGCGCGGGACCGTCCACGCGGGTGCGGTCGTCGACGAGGTCGCGATAGAGCTGGAGGGCTTCCGCGCTGCGGCCGAGTCGGCCCAGGCTGATGCCGGTCTCGTAGCGGGCGGCGAGGGTGTCGGGGTGGTCGGGGCCGAGCGCCTGCGCGCGGGCCGATGCGACCTCGCGGTAGGTCTGCAGCGCTTCCGGCCAGCGGCCCAACTGGCCCAGCGCGTAGGCCACTTCGTAGCGGGTGACGAGGGTGTCGGGGTGGGCGGGGCCCAGGACGCGGGCGCGAGCGGCGGCCACCTCGCCCGCCATCCGGTACGACTCCTCCAGGCGGCCGAGCCTGCTGAGGTTGAAGGCGAGGTTGTGGCGGCAGCGCAGCGTGTCGGGATGGTCGGCGCCCGCCGTGCGCACCCGGGCGGCCAGGACGGAGGTGTACACCTGGTGGGCGTCGAAGTGACGGCCCAACTGACCGAGCACGAAGGCCATTTCCTGGCGGGTGGCGAGCGTGTCGGCGTGGTCGGCGCCCAGCACCCGGATGCGGGCGGCGGCCACGTGCTGGTACTCGCGCAGTGCGTCGTCGGCGCGGCCGGTGCGGCTGAGGGTGAAGGCGACCTCGTAGCGGCTGGCGAGGGTCTCGGGGTGGTCCGGGCCGAGGAGGTGCGCGCGTTCGGCGGCGACGGCGCGGTGCGCCTCCCCGGCTTCGGCCCAGCGGCCGAGTCGGCCCAGGCTGAGGCCGGCGTTGTGCCGGCCGGCGAGCGTGGTGAGCGCCTGCGGCGACGGGGTGTCCGGCGCGGGCGGAGCGGGGACCGCGCCGAGGACCGGGCGGGGGATCCACTCGCCGGTCAGGGCCGACCCGGGGTCCGGGGGTGTGACCCGCACTCCGGCGCCGGTGGCCTTGTGACCGGTGGTCATGCCCTGGGTCCAGGACGGCAGCCGGGGCTCGCGGCTCGGCGGCTCGGGCGGCCGCAGTTCGGGCTGCGGGGTGACCAGGGTCGGCACATACGCCGGTGTGGTGCGGGCCGCGGCGATGCGCCGGACGATGTCGTGGGCGTCCTGAGGGCGTTGGTCGGGCCGCTTCGCCAGCAGGTCGAGGATGATCCCGTCGAGATGGTCGGGCAGCTCGGGGCGGTACTCGCGCGGCGGCCGGGGCGGGGTGTCCCGGTGACCGACGAGGATCGCCCAGGGGTCGTCCAGGTCGAAGGGCGGGGCTCCGGTGGCGATCTCGTACAGCACACAGCCCAGCGAGTAGAGGTCGCTGCGCTGGTCGACCTCCTCGCCGCCGATCTGCTCCGGTGACATGTAGTGCGGTGTGCCCATGGCGATGCCGGTGCCGGTGAGGCGGGAGGTGAAGCCGATGTCGTGGCCGAGGCGGGCGATGCCGAAGTCGCAGATCTTCACGGTGCCGTCGGTGAGCCGCACGATGTTCGCGGGTTTCAGGTCGCGGTGCACGATGCCCTGGCGGTGCGTGTAGGCGAGGGCGGCGGCGACCTGTTCGGCGATCTCCACGACGTCGGGGACGGGCAGCGGCCGACGCTCGTTGTCGTCCAGCAGCCGGCACAGGTCGCTGCCGTCCAGGAGCTCCATGACGAGGAAGAGGACGCCGTCGCAGTCGCCGAAGTCGTGGACGACCGTCACCCCGCGGTGCTGGAGCCCGGCGGCGACGCGGCCCTCGCGCCGGAACCGCTCGCGCAGGACGCGCCCGAAGGCCGGGTCGTGGTGCGGGCCGATCGGTTTGAGGCACTTCACGGCCACGTGCCGGCCGAGGGACTCGTCGCGGGCCCGCCACACCTCGCCCATGCCTCCGCGCCCGATCAGTTCGAGCAGCCGGTACCGGCCCTGGATCAGCCTGCTCTCCGCCATAGTGCGCCGCCGCCCCCGTTACGTTCCGGCCCTCCCCTGGCTCGTCCAGTATGGCGGCCTATGGCTGGACTTTGAACGGTGCCGGGCGGGCCTGTGGGCCGAGCCTGGCCATGGCCCGCAGGATGTGTTTGGGCGGGAGTTGCCACCGCAGACGTGCGGGGACGCAGCGCAGCAGGGTGCCCGTGGCTCGCAACTCCCGGGTTACGGTGGCGGGTTGCGGGGCCGGCCTGCCGTACAGCTCGTGGGCGTACGGCGGCAGCGAGGCGTACGCCAGGTGCGCCACGCGCCGCCACAGCAGGGCGCGCGCCGGGACGAGCAGGGGGTGCGTCGGCGGTCGCAGCAGGAAGTCGTCCACCTCGCGTGCCTCCGGGCCGGCGGCGAGTTCGGGGCGCATCTTCTCGAAGTAGGCATCCATCTCGGCCCGATCGGCGGGTACGGCGTCCGGGTCGAGGCCCACCAGGCGGGCGCTGACGCGGTGTTCGGCGAGGTAGCGGTCGGCGGCGGCGTCGGTGAGGGGGTAGCCGGAGCGGCGCAGGACGTGCAGGTAGGAGTCGATCTCGGCGCAGTGCACCCACAGCAGAAGTCCGGGTTCGTCGACGGCGTAGCGTTCGCCGGTGTCCGGGTCGGTCGCGGACAGCGTGCGGTGGATCCTGCGGACGCGGGCGCCGGCCTGCTCGGCGGCCTCGGTGGTGCCGTAGGTCGTGGTGCCGACGAAGCCGGCGGTGCGCATCAGCCGGCCCCAGGCGTCGCGCCGGAAGTCTGAGTTCTGCATGACTGCGCGCACGGCACGCGGGTGCAGGGCCTGGAGGTAGAGCGCGCGGATCCCGGCGACCCACATCATGGGGTCGCCGTGCAGCTGCCAGGTCACCGAGCGGGGGCCGAACAGCCCCGGGTCACCTCTGTGGACGCCCGTCATACCCCCAGTGTGACCGCTCCTGCCCGCCCGAGGGCACCCCCGAGCCGGGAGACGAACCGTTTCCCGGCCCATGGGGTGCCGGGGCCGGGCGGGACGTCCTTGTTCCGTAAGGGGTCGGAGCGTTCCGCGCGCGGCCTTCCGCAGGTGGGATGGGGCCATGAAACAGCGCTTCCTCCCGCCGGTGTTCCGGGGCAGACTGCATGACGCCCGCACGGCGACCTCCCTCGGGCGCTGGCTGGGTCTCGCGTTCGCGGTGTGCTTCGTCACCGGCCTGGTCAGTCACGTCATGCAGCATCCGCCGGGCTGGCTGGCCGACGACCTGCCGAGCCGCCCCTCGTGGGGCTACCGGTTCACGCAGGGCCTTCATGTCGCGTCGGGCATCGCCGCCGTTCCGCTGCTGGCGGCGAAGCTGTGGACGGTGTACCCCCGCCTGTTCGAGTGGCCGGTGCTGCGCTCGGTGCGGCACGCGCTGGAGCGTCTGTCGGTCGCGGTGCTGGTGGCCGGCGCCGTCTTCGAACTGTTCACCGGGCTGCTGAACACCGCGCAGTGGTATCCCTGGCCGTTCTCGTTCGTGCCGGTGCACTACGCGGTCGGCTGGCTGGTCGTCGGCGCGCTGCTGCTGCACCTCGCGGTCAAGGCTCCTGAGATCCGCGCGCACTGGAGCCGGCGGTCGCCGGGGACGCTGACGCTGCCCGCCGGGGACGCCGCCGACCGCCGGTCGCTGCTGGCAGCGGTGGGCGCGGCGGTCGGAGCGGTCACCCTGACCACGGTGGGCCAGTCCTTCACCCCGCTGAAGAACCTCGATCTGCTCGCGCCCCGCCACCCCGACCACGGCCCGCAGGCGCTCCCGGTCAACCGCACCGCCACGGCCGCCGGGGTCGCCCATCTCACCGCCGAGAACTACCGCCTGGTGGTGTCCGGGCCCCGGCCGTACACGCTCACCCTGGACGACCTGCGCGCCCTGCCTCAGCGGGAGGTCGAGCTGCCCATCGCCTGTGTGGAGGGCTGGAGCAGGTCGGCGCGCTGGACCGGTGTGCGCGTGGCGGATCTGCTGGAGCGGGCCGGCGCCCCGCGGGACGCACGGGTGCGGGTGGTGTCGCTGCAACTGCGGGGCGGTTACCGGGTCTCGGAAATGGGTCACGAGCACGCCCGTGACCCGCTCACCCTGCTCGCCCTGCGCCTCAACGGCGAGGAGCTGACACCCGACCACGGCTATCCGGCGCGCCTGATCGCCCCGAACCGGCCCGGCGTGCTGCAGACCAAGTGGGTCGGCCGACTGGAGGTGCCGGCATGAGGGTGAAGGCGCTGCGGGCGCTGATCGGCGCGGGCGGTCTCGTACTCATGGGGGTGGGCGTGTCGCTGCTGCTGGACGTGCGGGACCTGACGGATGTGCTGATCTGGCTGGGCGGGGCCGTGGTCCTGCACGACGCGTTGATCGCCCCGCTGGTCCTGCTCGTCGGGCTGGTCGTGGTCCGCGGTGGCGTGCGGGGTCCGGTCCGTGGGGGGCTGCTGGTCGCGGGCGCCCTGACGGCGGTGGCCCTGCCGGTGCTGCTGCGGCCGGGGCCCCGGGCCAACTCCTCGGTGTTGCCGCTGGACTACTCGCGCAACTGGCTGCTGCTGCTCGCGGCGGTGGCGACGGTGACGGCGCTGGTGCTCGTCGGGCGGGCGTTCGGCCGCGGCCGGCGCAGGCCGCCCTCCTGACCTACGGCGCCGGCCCGCTGCCCGGGGCCGCTTACGGATGTCTTACGCCCCCGCGGCGGGGGCCCGTGGGCGCCGGGGCCTTCGTAGGGTCGCCGGATGCGAACCCTTCGTACGACGGCTCTGGTGACCGCGCCTCCGATGCTGCTCGCGGTGGCCGGTCTCGTCCACCCGATCCGGCTGACGGCCATGACGGCCGGTCACTGGGCCGGCCTGCACGTCGCCCTGCTGCCGGTCTTTCCTCTCCTCGTCCTCGGTCTGCTGGTGCCGCTGTGGGGCAGACCGCGTCGCGACGCCGAAGGCGCGCTGACCGTGCTCGCCTGGGCCGGGTGCCTCTGCTACGCCGCCTACTACCTGGGACTCGACGCCGTGGCCGGGATATCCGCCGGCACGGTGGCGGCCCACGGCAGCACGCACGGAGTGGTCGGGCGGCTCTTCGCGGCCGGCGACGAACTGGGCCGCGTCGGGGTGTACGGGCTCGCCGTGGCCTCGCTCGCGACGTGCGCGGTGCTCGGGCGGCGGCACGGCGTGCGGGTGCTGCCGGGGGCCGTGGTCCTCCTGGGCGCGTGCTGGTCGTTCCTGGACAGCCACATCTTCTGGCCCCGGGGGGTGTTCACCATGCTCGGCTTCGCCGTGGCCTTCGCCCTGCTCACCGTGGCCACGTCACGGCCCGGGACGGAAAGGCTTACGAACCCCTGACGTCCCGCCGTGGCGCGGCCCAGGGGCGCGTGTACGGCCGTACGGTCGGGGCATGTTGATCCTGGTCACCGGAGGTGCGGGCTTCATCGGCTCGCACGTCGTCACCGCCCTCACCGCCGCCGGGCACGCCGTCCGCGTCCTCGACGCCCTGCTGCCCGCCGCGCACCGCGCGGCCCCTTCGATCCCCGAAGCCGTCGACTGGCGTCATGCGGACGTCCGCGACAGGGCGGCGGTGGCCGACGCTCTCCACGGCGTCGACGCGGTCTGCCACCAGGCCGCGATGGTCGGCCTCGGCAAGGACTTCGCCGACGCCCCCGACTACGTCGGCTGCAACGACCTCGGCACCGCCGTGCTGCTGGCCGGCATGGCGCAGGCCGGGGTGCGCCGACTCGTGCTGGCGAGTTCGATGGTCGTCTACGGCGAGGGCCGCTACGAGTGCTCGCGGCACGCAGTGGTACGACCGGGCCCGCGCGAAGTGGCCGATCTGGAGGCGGGGCGCTTCGAGCCCCCGTGCCCGGCGTGCGGGGAGCCGCTCGCCGCCGGCCTGGTGGCCGAGGACGCGCCCGCCGATCCGCGCAACGTGTACGCGGCCACCAAGATCGCCCAGGAACACCTCGCCGCCGCATGGGCGCGGGCGACGGGCGGCCGGGTGGCGGCACTGCGCTACCACAACGTGTACGGGCCCGGCATGCCGCGCGACACCCCGTACGCGGGTGTCGCCTCGCTGTTCCGTTCCGCGCTCGCCCGCGGCGAGGCGCCGCGCGTCTTCGAGGACGGCGGCCAGCAGCGGGACTTCGTCCATGTACGGGACGTCGCCATGGCCAACCGCGCCGCACTGGACGGGGTGGACGACCTGCCTAACGGCACCGCGCGCGCGTACAACGTCGGCAGCGGCGAGCCCCACACCGTGGGCGAGATGGCCGCCGCGCTGGCCGCGGAGCACGGCGGTCCGCCGCCCGTCGTCACGGGCGATTACCGGCTCGGCGACGTCCGGCACATCACCGCCTCCTCGCGTCGGCTGCGCGAGGAACTGGGCTGGAAGCCCGAGGTGTCCTTCTCGCAGGGCATGGCGGAGTTCGCGACCGCGGCGCTGCGCACCGTGTGACGTCCGCCCACCAGAGCCTGTCCGGCCGATCAAGTCGCAGGAAAGCGACGGGGGCTGAGCGGTGCGGGTGAGCGGGGTCTGGTGCGTGCAGTTGCAAAACGGAGGAGGGCGTCGACGCGATGGAGGTCCCCCCTCTGGGGGGTGGGGGTGCCCCCTCCGGGGGAGCGTGCCGGACCCCGCGTCTGCGGCATGATCGGCTGGGCAGGTCCTAGGCGACCAGAGGCAGCCGGACCTCGAAGCGGCAGCCGCCGGGCACGTTGCGTACGGCGGCGTGCCCGCGGTGGGCCTCGACGATGCCGCGCACGATGGCCAGGCCCAGACCGGCCCCGGCCGGCGGGGTACGGGCGTCGGTGCCGCGCCAGCCGGTCTCGAAGACGCGTGGCAGGTCTTCCGGGGCGATGCCGCCGCAGCCGTCGGTCACGGCCAGCACGACGCTGTCGGCCTCCCGGCGGGCGGAGACCGCGACGGTGCCGTCGGCCGGTGTCCGGCGGATGGCGTTGACGAGCAGGTTGGCCAGGACGCGGGACATCTCCCGGCCGTCGACCTCGACCGGCACGGGCTCCACACCGTGCCCGACCAGCTGTACCCCGTGCTCCCTGGCCAGTGCGTCGACGCCCGCGATGGCGTCGCCGACGAGGTCGTAGACCGACATCCGGGTCGGCGTCAGCGCGAGGACACCGGCCTGGATGCGGGAGAGTTCGAACAGGTCGCCGACCATGCCGCTGAGCCGTCCCACCTCGGACCGGATGCGGGCGTGGTAGACGCCGGGGTCGTGGACCATGCCGTCCTCCAGCGCCTCGGCCATCGCCTGCAGTCCGGCCAGCGGGGTGCGCAGATCGTGGGAGATCCAGGCGACCAGTTCGCGGCGGGACTCCTCAAGGGCCCTCTCCCGTTCCCGGGAGGCTGCCAACTTGGCGCTGGTGGCCGCGAGTTCACGGCTGAGCTGGGCGAGTTCGGCGGTGGGCGCGAGGACCGGCGGAGTGAAACTGCCGTCGTCCCCGAGGGCGCGGGTGGCCTCGGCGAGGGCCCGGCTGCCCCTGACCACGCCCCTGCCGAGGACGAGCGCCACCACCAGCGAGACCACCGCCGCCATGGCGCACACCATGGTCACGACCCACAGGTCGTGGTCGGACAGGAACATCGCCCGGGCCACCAGCATGGTTCCGGCGAGCATCGCCGCGACCGTGACGGCGGCGACCACGGCCAGCGACAGCGCGACCGACCGGTTGCGCAGCAGGCGCAGGACGGCCATGCCGGCCAGTCCGGCGGCGACCGCGCCGACGGCCGCGTACAGCGCGATGATCAGCAGGTCACCGGTCATGGCTCGGTCCTTCCGCGGCGGCGGTGTCCGGACGCAGCGGGTCGAAGCGGTAGCCGACCCCCCACACCGTGCTGATCAGGCGGGGGCGGGCCGGATCGTCCTCGACCTTCTCGCGCAGCCGCCGCACATGGACGGTCACGGTCGAAAGATCGCCGAACTCCCAGCCCCACACACGCCGCATCAGATCTTCCCGGCTCACCGCCCGCCCGGGGTTGCGCAGGAAGAACTCCAGGAGGTCGAACTCGCGTAGCGTCAGGGCGAGTTCGCGATCGTCGCGGGTGGCGCGCCGGGCGGCGGGATCCATCGCGAGCGGTCCGGCCCGCAGCCAGGGCTCCGCGGACGAGGTCCGGGCCGCGGTCGCCGCGCCGGCGCGGCGCAGCACCGACTCCACCCGCAGGACGAGTTCGCGGGGGCTGAAGGGCTTGGTGACGTAGTCGTCCGCGCCGACCTCCAGGCCGAGGACGCGGTCCTCCTCGTCACCCCGGGCGGTGAGCATGATCACCGGCAGTGGGCCGTCCCTTCGGATGCGTCGGCAGACCTCCAGGCCGTCCATGCCGGGCAGCATCAGGTCCAGTACGACCAGGTCGGGCGGTTGGGTGCCGGCCAGCCGGACGGCGCTGGGGCCGTCGGCGGCCACGTCGACCTCGAAGCCGGCCCGGTCCAGATATCCGGCGACGACCTCGGAGACGGTGGGGTCGTCGTCCACGACGAGTACGCGTTTCACACGACGAGTCTCGCACCGGCTGCCGGCCGCTGACCTGCGACGCCGGCCGACGTCAGCGATCCGTAAGGTCTGGAATTCCGTTATGTCCGTTTCAAGTTCGTAGGGTGAGCGGCGTGATCGAGACTTCCCCCTCCCCTCTTGTGGACGTCGTGCTGCCTTGTCTCGACGAGGCCGACGCCCTCCCCTGGGTACTGGACCGCATCCCCGCGGGCTGGCGTGCGATCGTCGTCGACAACGGCTCCACCGACGGCTCCCCGGACATCGCCCGCGCACTCGGCGCGAAAGTCGTCCACGAGCCCCGGCGCGGGTTCGGCGCCGCCTGTCACGCCGGTCTGTCCGCCGCCACCGCCGACATCGTCTGCTTCTGCGACTGCGACGCCTCCCTCGACCCCGGGTTGCTGCCCGGGCTGGCCGGTCCCGTCCTCGACGGCGCCGCCGACCTGGTCCTGGGCCGCCGACGCGCCACGGCCTTCCGTGCCTGGCCCCCGCACGCCCGGCTCGCCAACCTGGAACTGGCCCGGCTGGTCCGCCGCCGCACCGGCCTGCGCCTGCACGACCTCGGCCCGATGCGGGCCGCCCGCCGCGAAGCCCTGCTCGCCCTCGGCCTGACCGATCGGCGCTCCGGCTATCCGCTGCAGATGGTGGTCCGCGCCGCCGACGCCGGCTGGCGGGTGACCGAGACCGACGTCCCGTATCAGCCGCGCACCGGCCGCTCGAAGGTCACCGGCACCTGGCGCGGCACCTGGAACGCCGTCCGCGACATGCGCGCCGTCCTCGCCGAACAGCCCGCCGCCCGTCCGGCCGCGGCCACGGCGGTCGAGGGGGTCGCGCGATGACGGCGACCACGGGACCGGCCACGCTGCTGGTCATCGCCAAGGAGCCGGTGCCCGGGCGGGTCAAGACGCGGCTCACCCCGCCGTACACCCCCCACGAGGCGGCGGCGCTGGCCGAGGCGGCTCTCACCGACACCCTCCTGACCGTGCTGCGGGCTCCCGCCCGGCGCCGCGTCCTGGTCCTGGACGGAACCCCCGGTTCCTGGCTGCCGCCCGGCTTCGACATCGTTCCCCAGGCACCGGGCGGCCTGGCGGAGCGGATCGCGGCCGCCTTCGAGGGTTGCGACGGCGGTCCGGCCTTCCTGGTGGGCATGGACACTCCGCAGCTGACCGTGGACCTCCTCGCCGAGGCCGGGCGCGACGGCTGCGACGCCTGGTTCGGGCCGGCCGCCGACGGCGGATTCTGGGGTCTCGGGTTCGCCGATCCGGGACGGGCGGGGGCTCTGGTGCGGGGCGTGCCGATGTCGACGGACCGCACGGGCGCCGTCCAGAGGGGCCGGCTCGCCGAGGCGCGGCTCGTCATCCGTGATCTTCCGGTGCTGCGGGACGTGGACACCGCCGCGGACGCCGCGGAGGTCGCCGCGTGCTGCCCGCCCGACTCCGGTTTCCGTGCCGTCCTGAACTCGCTCGCGGAGACCGCCCGATGAGCGGCGCCGCGAGCGGTGGGCAGCCCGCCCTCGCCGAGCGGGCGGAGACGACCGCGCCCCCGCGGTCGCCGCACCCGGTGCTTGCGCCGGTCTGGCCACCGGCTGCGACGCGCCCCGCCGACGACCTGGTCACCGTGGAGCCCGGGACACCGTGGGCGGACGACCCCTACGCCCGCGCGCTGCGCGCCGGCCACGGCCCGCTGTTCCTGCGCCGCCTGTCGGATCCTGATCGTCCCGGGCAGGGAGAGCTCCTGCCGCTGGACGTGGAGCGCTGGTGTGCCGCCGCCGATGCCGTCGACCTGGCCGTACTGCGCCGCTGCACCGGCCCGGTCATGGACGTCGGCTGCGGCCCCGGACGGCTGGTGGCCGAGCTGGCCGCCCGGGGCATGCCGGCGCTGGGCGTGGACCTCAGCCCGGCCGCCGTGTCCCGTACCCGGCGCCGAGGCGGCTCCGCTGTGCGGCGGTCCGTCTTCGCCCGCCTGCCCAGGGAGGGGCGGTGGACCACGCTGCTCCTCATGGACGGCAACATCGGCATCGGCGGTGATCCCGTCGCCCTGCTCACCCGGCTGCACCGGCTCGCCGCGCCCGGCGGACGCCTGCTCGCCGAGGCCGCCCCCGACGACGTCGACGAACGCCTCACCGTCCGCGTGGAGGACGGCCACGGCCGGCACGGCCGTCCCTTTCCCTGGGCCCGCGTCGGCGTCACCGCGCTGTTGCGCGCCTCGGACGCAGCCGGCTGGATCCTCACCGGGCGGTGGACGGCCGACGGCCGCCCCTTCGTCGAACTGCACCGCCCGAAGCCGCCGTACGACGACCCGGATCCCACTGCACCCGGAGGGCCCGCCCCCGCATGAGCGACACCACTCTCCCCCGCGGCCGGGGCCAGGAGAAACCCCGAGCTTCCTCCGTCCCGGATCCCGGCCGTCCCGTCGCGTCGAAGCGCCGACGTGTGCCCCTCGCCGTCGCCGTCACCACCGCCCTGCTCGCCGCGCTCACCGCCGTCGTGGTCGACACCCTTCGCTCCGGCGACAACGAGACCGACCCCGGCCGGGTGCTGGCCGGTTACGCCGTCGCCTGGACGCTGTTCGCCGCCGCGGCGTGGACCGTGCGCAAAGTGCCGGCACGCGCCGCGGTCGTCCTCGTGCTGGCGGGCTCGGCCGCCGTCGCCGTGGCCGCGCTGACCACCCCGCCCCGCACCAGCAACGACATGTTCCGCTACGCCTGGGACGGCCGTGTGCAGGCCGCGGGCATCTCCCCGTACGCCCACCCACCGGCCGCGCCCGAGCTGAAGCACCTGCGCGACCCCTGGCTGTTCCCCACCGAACGGCCCTGCGAGGGCTGGGGCCTGACCCACACCAAGGACGACCTGTGCGTCCGTATCAACCGGCCGGGCGTTCCCACCATCTACCCGCCCGTCGCCGAGGGCTGGTACCTCGCCGTCCACGTCCTCTCCCCGGCGGACAGCCGCCACAAGCCGCTCCAGATCGGGGGCGCGGTGCTGGCGTTCGGCACCACCCTCGCCCTGCTCGCGGTACTGCGCCGGCGCGGCGACCCGCAACGGGCCCCCGCCCGGGCAGCCCTGTGGGCGTGGTGCCCCGCCGTCCCCTTCGAAGCGGTCAACGACGCGCACATCGACACCCTCGGCGTTCTGCTCACCGTCCTCGCGCTCGGCACGGCCACCGCCGGCGCCCGCCGGGGCGCGCTCCTCGGCGCCGCCGTCGCCGTGAAACTGCTGCCCATCCTGGCGCTGCCCGGCGCCCTGGCCGGGCAGCGCGGCCCGAAGCGGATCGCGGGCGTGGTCACGGCCGTCGTCGGCGCGGTCGCGCTCGCCTACCTGCCGTATGTCGCCGCGTCAGGCGTCGGCGTACTCGGCTACCTGCCCGGCTACCTCCAGGAGGAAGGCTACGAATCCGGACATGTACGCCGCTTCGCCCTGCTGCGCCTGCTGCTGCCGGACACCGCCGCGGGCGTGGCCGTGACGATCCTGCTCGCGCTGACCGCCCTGTACGTGTGGTGGCGCGGTGACCCCGCCCGGCCCTGGTCCGGCGCCCTGCTGCTCACCGGCACGGCACTGGTCCTCGTATCGCCCAGCTACCCCTGGTACTCCCTGCTCCTGGTCGCCCTGGTCGCCCTCGACGGCCGCTGGGAGTGGCTGACCGTCACCATGGCCGGCACCGTGCTCTACCTCGCCGCCCGCATACTGCCCGGCTTCCCTCTCCAGGCCTGGACCTACGGCGCCGCGGCCGTGGCGGTCGCGCTCGGCGCCTGTCTGCGGGGCGCCCGGGGCGATCGGCACGAGGTCCTGAGCTGAGGCCGGTGCCCGCCTCGGCAAGCCACCGGGTGGGTGGGCACCGCGCTCGGGCGCCGACGAGCTTCGCCGGCGCTCCGTGGGGCACGGCCCTGAGGGCTCAGCTTGTTCTTTTTCTTCCGGCCTCGAACGGTGTCTCGTACTGAGTCGCTCACCTGGGGGTTCGCCGGACGTGGGGGCGGCCTTCGTCTGATCCTGTGCTCCGACCAAGGTGCACGTGACCACGACGAAGGCCGTGAGGGTGAGTCTGCTGCCAGTTGCTGTCCGGAAGGAAGCGTTCGCGGAAGCGTCACGCTTCCGAGGCGAGTTCTACGAGTGTCTGACCGCTCGGCGCGACGAATTGTTCGAGCTGACCGATGCGGTGCTGTGTGCGGACGGCGCGGTGAAGTCCCCGGTGGACTTGACGCTGCTGCCCGAGCATCGTCGTGGGCACGGAGCGATGTACGGCGGTCTCAATCATGGCCGGATCGACATGGATCGGCTGCGGACGGTGCTGTCCGGGCTGTCGCTGCCGCGTTTCGACGGCGGGCGCCTGGTGCTGGCGGTCGACGTGTCGCCGTGGCTTCGCTCGGACGCGCCGTGCTCGGCCGAGCGGTTGTTCTGCCACGTCTACGGCCGTGCGAAGACGGCGTCGCAGTTCATTCCGGGCTGGCCCTACTCCTTCGTGGCGGTGCTGGAGCCTGGTGCCACGTCCTGGACCGCGATCCTGGACGCGGTCCGGCTCGGACCGGTGGACGACGCCACCGCGGTCACCGCCGCCCAGCTGCGGGGTGTCGTCGAGCGGCTCATTGCCGCAGGCCAGTGGCAGGCCGGGGACCCGCATATCGTGATCGTCAGCGACGCTGGCTACGATGTCACCCGCCTGGCCTGGGTCCTGCGGGACCTGCCCGTCCAGATGGTCGGCCGAGTCCGCTCCGACCGCGTCATGCGTCTGCCGAAACCACCGCGGATGCACGGCGTCAACGGCCGGCCGCCCAAGCACGGCCCGGAATTCCGCTTCAC
>NZ_JBITJV010000027.1:0-67432 GCF_044460385.1 Streptomyces sp. NPDC050121
CGGCGGATGATCGAGATCCGGAAGCAGAACCCCGCCTTCGGCCTCGGGACCTACACCGAACTGCAGTCCTCCAACCCGGCCGTCCTCGCCTTCCTGCGGGAGGCTCCCCTGTCCAAGGACGGAGGGGACGACCTGGTGCTGTGCGTGCACAACTTCTCGCGCTTCGCCCAGCCCACCGAACTGGACCTGAGCCGGTTCAAGGGGCGGTACCCGGTTGAGTTGTTCGGCGGGGTGCGCTTCCCGCCGGTCGGTGAACTGCCGTACCTGCTCACCCTCGCGGGGCACGGCTTCTACTGGTTCCGGCTGCGTCGCGACGCGGCCTAGAAGCCCGCGGCGGGGCGGTTCCTCCGGGTTTCCCCCGCCCCGCCCGGGGCACGCATCAGTAACACCCCGACCCCCCGGGGAAAGGAAATGTGACGCCATGGCGGAAACGGTCACACTCTCCGGCAAGACGACCCCCGGGCTCCTCGCGTCACTGGACCCTCTGCTGCGGGAGTGGCTGCCCCGCCAGCGCTGGTTCGCCGGCAAGGGGCGTCCGGTCACCGGGTTCTCGCTGGTGGCGGCCACCGAGCTGCTTCCGGTCGGCACCCGGCTGGGCCTCTACCACCTACTGGTGCGCGCCGAGCAGGGCGCCGGCCCCGGCGACTGCTACCAGCTGCTCATCGGCGTACGCGAGGCGCTGCCGCCCCGGCTGGCGCCCGCGCTGATCGGACACGTGACGCAGGGGCCGCTGGCCGGACGGACCGTGTTCGACGCCCTGTACGACACCCGGCCCGCCGAGGTGCTCCTGGAGGCCTTGCGCACCCGGGCGCGGATCGGTGCGCTGCGCTGCGAGCGGGAAGCCGGGCAGGAGATCCGGTCGGGGCTGGTCCCGCGCCGATTGACGGGCGAGCAGTCGAATTCGTCGATCGTCTATGGAGATACGTTCATCCTGAAGCTTTTGCGCCGGGTGGTGCCGGGCGTCAACCCGGACCTGGAACTGCCGCTGGCGCTGGCCCGCGAGGGCTGCCCCCGAGTGCCCGCGCCGACGGCCTGGATGGAGGCGCACCTCGACGACGAGCCCTATGTGCTGGCCGTGCTCCAGCCGTATGTGCAGGGCGCGGCGGACGGCTGGGAGCTGGCGCTGCGGGAGCTGGCCAAGGGCGAGGACTTCGCCGCGGAGGCGCGGGCGCTGGGGCGGGCCACCGCCGAGGTGCACGGGGCGCTGGCCCGGGCCCTGCCCACGGCGACGCTCGGCCACGCACAGATACAGCCGATGGCCGACGGCATGGCCGTCCGCCTCGACGCGGCCGCGCAGGCCGTGCCCGCTCTGCGCCCGTACGCGCCCGCGCTGCGCACCGCCTTCACGGCGCTGGCCGGTCTCGCGGCCGAGGGTCACACCTGGACCGCCCAGCGCGTCCACGGCGACCTGCACCTCGGGCAGTGCCTGCGCGCGGGCTCCGGGGAGTGGACGCTGATCGACTTCGAGGGGGAGCCGGCCCGGCCGCTGGCCGAGCGGCGCATGCCGCAGCCGGCGGTGCGGGACGTGGCGGGCATGCTGCGCTCCTTCGACTACGCGGCCCACTCGGCCGACCCGCCCACCCCGGGCTGGGCGCACGCCTGCCGGGCGGCCTACTGCTCCGGATACGCCGAGGTGGCGGACGCCGACCCGCGCACCGACCCCGTGCTGCTGCGGGCCTACGAGACGGACAAGGCCGTCTACGAGGTCGTCTACGAGGCCCGGCACCGGCCCGACTGGCTGCCCGTACCGCTGTCCGCGATACACCGCCTCGCCGCCCCCGACCTGCCTTGAGGAGGCTCCGTACGTGACTCCCCCGAAGAAGAAGTCCGCCGCGCAGAAAGCAGTGACCAAGAAGGCGGTGGCGAAGAAGGCGGCGAACAAGAAGGCCCAGGGGAAGGACAAGGGGAAGGAGAAGGCGGCGCCGGCGGTGAAAGCCGCCGCGACGACGCCGAAGACGCCGAAGACGCCTCCCGTGGCGCCGCCGGTCGCGCCCTTCTCCCCGGCCCTGGACGCCGTCGACCGCGAGCGTCTGCTGCACGGCGCCCATCACGCCCCGCACTCGGTGCTGGGCGCGCATCCGGCGCCCGGCGGGATCGTCTTTCGGGCGCTACGCCCGTACGCGCGGTCCGTCACGGTGCTCGCGGGTGACCTGCGCGCCGAGCTCCACGACGACGGCGACGGCTTCTTCTCCGGGCTGCTGCCCCTCACCGAGGTCCCGGCCTACCGGCTCCTCGTGGCGTACGAGGGCACGACCGTGGAGACCGAGGACGCCTACCGTTTCCAGCCCACGCTGGGCGAGCTGGACCTGCACCTGATCGGCGAGGGTCGGCACGAGCAGCTGTGGACGGTGCTCGGCGCGCACCCGAGGACCCACCAGGGCGTGCGCGGCACGAGCTTCTCGGTGTGGGCGCCGAACGCGCGCGGCGTGCGGCTGGCCGGCACCTTCAACTTCTGGGACGGCACCGGGTACCCGATGCGTTCGCTCGGTGGAACCGGGGTCTGGGAGTTGTTCGTGCCCGGGATCGGCGAGGGCGAGCTGTACAAGTTCGACATCACCCGCCCGGACGGCTCGCACACCCTGCGCGCCGACCCGCTGGCCCGGCGCACCGAGGTCCCGCCTGCGACGTCGTCGATCGTGCACGCCTCGGCGTACGAGTGGGGCGACGAGGAGTGGCTGGCGCGCCGGGCCGAGATACCCGTGCACAAGGCGCCCTTCTCCGTCTACGAGATCCATCTCCCGTCCTGGCGACCGGGTCTGACGTACCGTCAACTCGCCGACCAGCTCCCCGCCTACGTCAAGGACCTCGGTTTCACGCATGTCGAGCTGATGCCGGTCGCCGAGCATCCCTTCGGCGGCTCCTGGGGCTACCAGGTCACCGGTTTCTACGCGCCCACGGCCCGGCTCGGCACGCCGGACGACTTCAAGCACCTGGTGGACGCGCTGCACCGGGCCGGCATCGGCGTCCTGATGGACTGGGTCCCGGCGCACTTCCCGCGCGACGACTGGGCGCTGGCCGAGTTCGACGGCCGTCCGCTCTACGAGCACGAGGACCCGCTGCGTGCCGCCCACCCCGACTGGGGGACGCTGGAGTTCGACTTCGGCCGGCGTGAGGTGCGCAACTTCCTGGTGGCCAACGCCAGTTACTGGTGCGAGGAGTTCCACATCGACGGGCTTCGGGTGGACGCCGTCGCCTCGATGCTCTACCTCGACTACTCGCGCGAGCCCGGCCAGTGGACGCCGAACGAGCACGGCGGGCGGGAGAACCTGGACGCGGTGGCGTTCCTGCAGGAGATGAACGCGACCGTTTACCGCCGCAGCCCCGGGGTCGTCACGATCGCGGAGGAGTCCACGGCCTGGGACGGCGTCACGCGGGCCACGCACCACCCGGGCCCGAGCGGCTTCGGCGGGCTCGGCTTCGGCCTGAAGTGGAACATGGGCTGGATGCACGACTCGCTGGAGTACATGACCCACGAGCCGGTGCACCGCCGCTACCACCACCACGAGATGACCTTCTCGATGGTGTACGCCTACAGCGAGAACTACGTGCTGCCCATCTCCCACGACGAGGTGGTGCACGGCAAGCGCTCGCTGGTGTCGAAGATGCCCGGCGACTGGTGGCAGCAGCGCGCGAACCTGCGGGCGTACCTGGCGTTCATGTGGGCCCACCCGGGCAAGCAACTCCTCTTCATGGGGCAGGAGTTCGCCCAGGGAGCGGAGTGGTCCGAGGCGCACGGCCCCGACTGGTGGCTGCTGGACCCGGCCTACGGCGCCGAAGCCGACCACCGGGGTGTCCGGGACCTGGTCCGCGACCTGAACGGCGTCTACCGGACGACCCCGGCCCTGTGGCAGCAGGACACCGACCCCGCCGGTTTCCAGTGGATCGTCGGGGACGCCGCCGAGGACAACGTCTTCGCCTTCCTGCGCTACGACGCCGACGGCTCCCCGCTCCTGTCCGTCTCCAACCTCTCCCCCGTCGTCCGCCACGACTACCGCCTCGGCGTCCCCGACGACATCCCGGCCTGGCACGAGACCCTCAACACCGACGCGGCGGCCTACGGCGGCAGCGGCGTCGCCCACCCCCACCCGATCAAACCGGAACCCCACGCCCGCCACGGCCGCCCGGCCGCCGTCCGCCTGACGCTGCCACCCCTGTCGACGGTGTGGCTGCGACCGGCGTGACCGGACGGCCATAGAGGTTACGAGATGGCCCGGAGCCGGCCGTGCGACCGGCTCCGGAGTTCCTCGACGGCCCCAGCCGTGCTCTCGTCCGCGGGCAGGAAAACGACCAACTGCTGGGCATCGGCAGGGAGTTCGAGCGTCTCGCGGAGCAGGTTGAGCTCGTTCCCGCAGGGGTGGGCAAGCCGCAGGACTCCGCGAGGCGGGACCAGGGGGCTATTCAGCCGACGGGTGAACTCGGAGCCCGCCACGGGCGCGAGCTCGGCGGAGAACCACTCCGAGTTCTCCACGGACGGTCCGAGCCACAGGTCGAAGGCCTGCTCGTCCGCGACCTCGTCCCAGTCGGCGAAGAACGTCCGGGCGCGTGGATCGGTGAAGACGTAGCGCGTGAGGTTCGGGGCGTCGGTGTCGAGCAGCCCGGTCCCGCTCGTCACCGAGGCGAACGCGTCGGTGTGGGCGAGGACGTCGCCGAGCCGGTTGGTCACCAGGGCGATGCCCGGTTCGAGCAGGCGGAGCGTCCGCAGGACGGACGGGCGCACATGCCGGGTCGGTGCGGTGGGCCGGGGGTGTGTGACGCACTCGCCGCCGGTGATCTTCGCAAGGTAGCGCAGGTGACCGCGCTCGGCGGAGTCGAGGCTGAGCCCGTCCGCGAGGGCGTTGACCACGGCCACCGAGGGGTTGCGGTCGCGGCCCTGCTCGATGCGGGTCAGGTACTCGACGCTGATGCCGGCCCGCGTCGCGAGATCCGAGCGCCGCAGCCCCGGTGACCGGCGCCGGCCGCGCTCCGGCAGCCCCAGCGCCTGAGGCTGGATGCTGTCGCGCTTGGCCCGGATGAAATCCCCCAGCGGCGTCCCCATGTGCCCAGCGTAGGACGCCGGTCGCCGAATGCGGAGGGCTCAGCATGGCCCTGCGGGGGCCAGCCTGAGCCCGGCCTGGCTATCACCGCGCCGCGATCCGATGGTGGTGGGCATGGACATCAACAACAAGCCCAAGCTCGTGGTCGTCGTAGGAAGCGTGCGGCAGGGGCGGTTCGGCCCGGTCGTGGCCTCGTGGGTCGCCGAACAGGCCGAAGCCCACGGTGGTTTCGACGTGGAGGTCGTCGATCTGGCCGAGTTCGACGTGCCGTTGGCGCTGCCCGCGAGTTCACCGAAGTACGCCGGCGACGACTACCCCCGTCCGGCCGGGATGGCGGCCCTGACATCCGTGCTGGAGAGCGCGGACGCGTTCGTCATCGTCACCCCGGAGTACAACCACAGCTACCCGGCCTCCCTCAAGGCGGCCATCGACTGGCACTTCACCCAGTGGACGGCCAAGCCCGTCGCCTTCGTCAGCTACGGCGGCGCGGCGGGCGGCCGGCAGGCGGTGCTGCACCTGGAGAACGTGCTCACCGAGCTGCACTCGGTGACCATCCGAGACGGTCTCGCCTTCCCCAACTACTTCACCGCCTGGCAGGACGGCCGCCCGAACGACCCCCAGGCCCCTGGTTACGCCAAGACCCTGCTGGAGCAGCTGTCCTGGTGGGCGAGGGCGCTGCGCTCGGCCCGCGAGACGGTCCCCTACCCAGCCTGACCGGCGTTCCTCCCGCCGAACATCAGCCTGCGCAGCGCCGACAGCAGACCCCGCGCCTGAGGATCGGCGCCGCGGTCGGCGTCCGACGGGGCCAGGTCGGTGCGCGGTGCCGGTACGGGCCTGCGAGGGCCGTTCCCGCTCAGTTCGTACCGCACCGGCAGCAGCCGCAACCCCCGCACCACGGGCCCGGACCGCCACGGCAACTGGTCGGGCGGGAGGGTCAGTGCGGCCTGGGCGAAGTGGTCGAAGACGCGGCCCACCGCCGTCGTCACGATCAGCCCGCCCAGCTCGCGCGCGGCGCTCGGGCACTGGTGGGGGCCCGCGCCCCAGCCGAGGTGGGCGCGGGTGGAGACGGTGGGGCCGACCATGTGGGAGGAGCCGATGGCCAGGAGGTCCTGGTGGGCGGCGGCCGAGGACGGGGAGACGATGTCGCCCGCGCGGATCCAGAACCGCCCGAGCCGTACGTCCCGCGCGGCGAACCGGAAGCACATGTTGGCGACGGGCGGGTTGGCGAGGGCGGCGCGGTTGACGGTCTCGCCGAGCTGCCCCGCCGACAGGCTGCGGCGCACCGTCGCGTTGCCGCGCAGCACCTCCAGCAGGGTGTTGAGGACCATGTTGCCCGTGATGTCGTTGAGGTAGACGGCGTTCATGAACAGCTCCCGGCCGAGCTGTTCGTCGGTGAGGTCGGGGTCGGCGAGCATCAGGTACGAGGTGAGGTCGTCGCCGGGTCTGGCTCTGCGGTGGGCGGCGAGGCGGGTGAAGGCGGACAGTGCGCGGCCGGTGGCGGGGCCCGCGTCGGGGCCGCCGTCGAGCATCCGCCACAGGTCCATGACCAGTTCGTCGCCCAGCTCGACCGGGCAGCCGAACAGCTTGGCGGTGACCATCAGCAGCAGCGGCCGGGTGTACTGCGCGCCCAGGTCGGCGAAGCCGGTCCGGCCCGACTCGGCGGCCAGCAGCGCGACCAGCTCGTCGGCGTAACGGGCGACGGCCGCCCGCAGTTCCCAGCCCTCGGGGCTCCTGGCGTCCTGGAAGGGGCGCAGGGCGGCGTGGTGGGTGCGGCGGGCGGCCCGGTGCTCCTCGTCGTCCATGAACATCATCTGCCGCACCTCGTAGCCCGCGAGCAGCGGCCAGCCGGGAGGCAGTTCGCCCTGGGCGCGGGCCCGCCAGTGCCGTACGTCGCGCCGCCACCGGTTCTCGTTCCTGAGGACCTCCAGGACCTCCAGGTAGTCCAGTACGAGCCACACCGGCACGCCCATGAGGCCGACGGGCGCCACGGGACCGTACGTGCTGCGCAGTCGTCGGTACACCACGCCGGGGTCGGCGTCGAACTCCGACGTGAGCAGCGGCTCGACGGGCAGCGACCCGAGTGCGGGGCTGTCGGCCGGTGCGAGGGCGTGGGGCTGGGCTTCCATACCGCCACGCTTACCGCACCGGCCGTGCACACGCAGTGATCACTGCACGAACTGTTACGTCTTGGTGATCCCGCGTTACGTCAAGGCGTCGGCCAGCGCCTTCGGCAGCGGCCGGCTGTGCAGCACCCCCAGCCGCTGCGTCGCCCGCGTCAGGGCCACGTACAGGTCGCTGGTGCCGTACCGCCCGGGTTCCACCACCAGGACGGAGTCGAACTCCAGCCCCTTCGACTGGCGCGGGTCGAGCAGGACGACGGACCGCGTCAGGTCGGGCTCCGCGCCCGCCGTCACGCCGTCGAGCCGTGCCGCCAGTGTTCGGTGCAGCTCCCGCGGGGCGATCACCGCGAGTCGGCCCTCGGCGGGGGTCAGCTCGTCCACCGCCTTGGCCACCGCGCCCGGCAGGTCGTCGGTGGTGCGCACCCAGGGCCGCGCACCCGTCGACCGGACCGAGCTCGGCGGTTCGAAGCCGGGGTTCTCCGCGCGGACGACGGCCGCCGCGACCTCCATGATCTCGGCCGGGGTGCGGTAGTTGACGCCGAGGCGGGCGTGCTCCCAGCGGTCCTGGACATACGGATCCAGGATCCCCGCCCAGGAGCCGACGCCGGCCGGCTCCGCGGTCTGCGCCGGGTCGCCGACGAGGGTCATCGAGCGGGTCGGACTGCGCCGCATCAGCAGCCGCCACGCCATCGGCGACAGCTCCTGCGCCTCGTCGACGATGATGTGCCCGAACGCCCAGGTCCGGTCGGCCGCCGCGCGCTCGGCGGCGCTGCGGTGGTCGTCCTCCTCGTGCCGCTCGGCGAACCGCTCGGCGTCGATGATGTCGTGCGCGGAGAGGACTTCGGCGTCCTCCTCGTCCTTGTCCTCGAACTCGTAGGTGCGCGAGGCGTAGGAGACGTCGAGGACGCCCTGCGCGTAGGCGACCTGCGTCTCGCGCTCCCGCTCGGCCAGCGCCCGCCGCACCCGGTCGTCCTCGCCGAGCAGTTCGGCCGCCTCGTCGAGCAGCGGGACGTCCGCCACCGTCCACGCCCGCGTCACCGGGCGGCGGATGACGGCCGCGTCGTCGTCGGAGACGTACCCGACGGGGTCGGCGAGGAAGTCCGCGACCAGGCGCTGCGGGGTCAGGCGCGGCCACAACTGGTCGATGGCGGCCCAGACTTCGGGGTTCTCGGCGAGCTCGTCGCGGATCTGCGTGATGTCGCTCGGGTCCAGCAGATTCGAGCCGTCGAACGGGTCCGTGCCGATGCGTTCGGCGACCATGTCGGTGAGCGTGTTGAGGATGTGGCCCTCGAAGTGCTCGCGCGCCGCGTTGTGCGGGAGGCCCGCGGCGCGGGTGCGCTCGCGGGCCATCTTCACCAGGCCGTCGTCGAGCATCAGGATCTCGCGGTCGTGCTCGATCGCGATCACCGGATCGGGCAGCGCCTGCCAGTCGCGTACGACTTCGGCGAGGACGTCCGCCATGCCCGCGCGGCCCTTCACCGCGGCCGCCTCCCGGGTGTCGCTCGCCGTGCCCTTCACGCCCGGGAACAGCTCGCCGACCGTCGCCAGCAGTACGCCGGTCTCGCCGAGCGAGGGCAGCACCTCGCCGATGTAGCCGAGGAAGGCAGGGTTGGGGCCGACGATCAGGACGGCCCGCTTGGCGAGCAGTTCGCGGTGCTCGTAGAGGAGGTAGGCGGCGCGGTGCAGGGCGACGGCCGTCTTGCCGGTGCCGGGGCCACCCTCGACGACCAGGACCCCTCGGTGGGGAGCCCGGATGATCTCGTCCTGCTCGGCCTGGATGGTCTGCACGATGTCGTTCATGCGGCCGGTGCGGGCGGAGCTCAGCGCGGCGAGCAGCACGGCGTCGCCGGTCGGGTCCTCGTGGCCGGTCCGCTCCTGGTCCCCCAGGTCGAGGATCTCGTCGTGCAGGGCGGTGACCCGGCGGCCCTCGGAGGTGAGGTGCCGGCGCCTGCGCAGACCCAGCGGGGTGTGGCCGGTGGCCAGGTAGAAGGGGCGGGCGACGTCGGCCCGCCAGTCGATGAGGATCGGCGTGCGCTCGGCGTCGCCGGTGCGCAGGCCGATGCGGCCGATGTGGTGGCTGGTGCCGGAGGTGAGGTCGATGCGGCCGAAGCAGAGGGAGCCGTCCACCGCGTTCAGGGCGGCCAGCAGACCCGAGCGCTCGGCGACGAGGATGTCCCGCTCCAGCCGGGCCTGCATGGGCGTGTTGCCCTGGGCGAGCGCGTCGGTGACGGAGGACTCGGTGTCGTCACGCAGGGCGTCCACCCGTGCGTACACCCCGTCGATGAATTCCTGCTCGCGCCGCAATTCACTATCCGGAAAGTCGGTGTTTGACAATTCCACTCCCGCCCGCATATACTGTGCTCACTGAGCTTCTTTGCGACCAAATTCTATTGAAGTCGCGAACCATTGAATATACGCAAAGAAATCCCCCGGGCGCAATTGCCCGGGGGATTTCTTCGTATCCGGCGAGGTGTCCGGTGGGGTGTCAGAGCACCTCGGACAGCTCCTCCAGCAGCCGCCGCTTGGGCCGGGCCCCCACCATCGCCTTCACGGGCTCACCGTCGCGGAACACCATGAACGTCGGCATCGACAGCACCTTGTAGGCGTTGGTCGTCTCGGGGTTCAGGTCCACGTTCAACTGCACCACCTTCAGCCGCTCGCCCTCGTCCGCGGCGATCGCGCTCAGCACCGGCCCCATCTGCCGGCACGGCGGGCACCAGTCGGCGGTGAACTCCACCAGCACCGGCAACTCCGACCCGAGCACCTCCCACCCGAAATCCCCGTCCGTCACTTCCGCCACACCATCGGCTTTGATCACCGTGACTGCCCTCCCAGTTCGCACCCGGGTTCCGGACCCCCCGGAACCAGCGCCTCGGCGGCCAGTTCGTCGCGGGCCTGCTCGGCCCTGACCAATTGCCCCGCGACCGTCTCCCGCACCGCCCGCAGCTCCCCGATGAGCTCGTCCAGCTCCGCCAGCTTGCGGCGGTAGACCGCGAGCGACGCCGGGCAGGAGTCGCCCTCCGGGTGCCCGGCCCGCAGACACTCCACGAAGGGCCGTGTCTCCTCCAGGTCGAACCCGAAGTCCTGGAGCGTCCTGATCTGCCGCAGCAGCTTCAGGTCGTCCTCGTCGTACGTGCGGTATCCGTTGTCGTTCCGCCGGGCGGGCAGCAGCCCCCGGGACTCGTAGTACCGCAGCGTCCGGGTCGTGGTCCCGGCCCGCGCGGCCAGCTCGCCGATGCGCATGCCTACGAACGTACGGCTTGACGCCGACGTCAAGGCAAGAGCGGTTTACGTTCCACGGGCGAGGTCAGCACGATCGACGTCGTCGTACGGCCCAGGGCGGAGACGGCGTCGAGGACCTCCTCCAGGTGGACGGTGTCCCGGACAGCGACCTTCAGGATCCAGCAGTCCTCGCCGACCACGTGATGGACCTCGGTGATCTCGGGGCGCTCGATCAGCTCCAGGGTCCTCGGGTGCCGCAGGTTGTAGCCGCCGTGCGGGTCGACCCGGATGAACGCCTGGATGCCGTAGCCGAGCCGGGCGGGGCTGACGTGCGCGCCGTAGCCGGTGACGACGCCCGCGCCCTCCAGCCGCCGCACCCGCTCGGTGACGGCCGCCGGGCTCAGCCGGACCCGGCGCCCCAGCTCGCTGAGCCTGATCCGCCCGTCGGTCTGCAGCAGCTCCAGGATCTGCCGGTCCACCGCGTCGAATGCCACCGAGGTTTCGTCGGCGGCGGCGCGCAGATGCCGTGGTTCTTTCGGTGCACCGACCGGAACTCCCATGGTTCCCCCTTCAGGACAGGCGAATCCGTCGGGAGAATTATGGTCATGGAAAAGGAACGAGGGGTATCTCCGGCAGGCGTACGTCCACGCGAGGTCCTGGTCATCGGCGGGAACCGCTACTTCGGCAAGCGGCTGATCGCACGGCTGCTGGCCGCCGGAGACCGGGTGACGGTGCTGAACCGCGGATCGTCGGCCCCGCCCGCGGGCGCAACGCACCTGATCGCCGACCGCGACGACGAGAACTCCCTCGACTCCGCGCTCGGCTCACGCACCTTCGACGTCGTCGTCGACCAGGTCTGCTACACCCCGCGCCAGGCGGCCACCGCCCGCCGCGTGTTCGCCGACCGCACCCGCCGGTACGTGATGACGTCGACGGTCGAGGTGTACGAGTACGAGGACACGATCGCGCGGGTGCGGGAGACCGACGTCGATCCACTGAGCGTGCCGGTGGACCTCGAACTCCCCTGGAACGAGCCGGAGTTCCTCGACGCCCACTACGGCGAGGGCAAGCGGCAGGCGGAGGCCGTGTTCGCGGCGGAGCCGGCGTTTTTCTGGACGACCGTCCGGGTCGCCCATGTCCTGGGCGGGGACGACGACTTCACGGGACGGCTCACCCACTACGCCGACCGCATCCGCACCGGCGAGCCGATCACCGTCCCCACGGTGAACCACCCGGCGACGTACATCCACGTGGAGGAGATCGCCGCCTTCCTCTTCTGGGCGGTGGGCCAGGACTTCACCGGCCCGGTCAACGCGGCCTCGCACGGCACGCTGACGACATGGGAGCTGTGCGAGGCGGTGGCGGCGCACGCCCCCGGCGGCACGACGGTGTTCCAGGAGGCCGAGGTCGGCACGGTCTCCCCGTTCTCCTTCCGCCGCTTCCACGGCATGGACAACTCCCGTGCCACGCGGCTCGGGTTCACGTTCACCGCCGCGCGGGACTGGCTGGGGCGGGCGGTCGCCGAGACCCTGGGGACGGTGACCTGACATGCGCCGACGCAGCCTTGGGATGATGCGCGTGAGCGCGATCGGACTGGGCGCGATGCCGCTGTCCATCGAGGGCCGCCCCGACGAGGCCCGCGCCCTGGCGACGGTCCACGCGGCACTGGACGCCGGCGTGACCCTGCTGGACACGGCCGACTCCTACCATCTGCCGGGCGGCGACCCCGGCCACAACGAACGCCTCCTGGCCCGCGCCCTGGCCGCCTACGGCAGCATCCCGGACGACGTGCTGGTGGCGACGAAGGGCGGCCGGGGCAGACCGGGCGGAGCAACGGACTGGACGGTCGACGGCGACCCTCGTCACCTGAAGTCGGCCGCCAAGGCCTCCCTGCGCCGACTGGGCGTCGAGGCGATCGGCCTGTACCAGCTCCACAAGCCCGACCCGAGGGTCCCCTTCGAGGAGTCGGTGGGAGCGCTGCGGGACCTCCTCGACGCGGGCGTCATCCGGCTGGCAGGCGTGTCCAACACGGACGCGGACCAGATCTGCCGCGCCCACGCGATCCTCGGCGACCGGCTCGTGTCGGTCCAGAACCGCTACTCGCCCGCCGTCGGAGACAGCGAGCCCGAGCTGCGCCTGGCGGCCGAACTGGGCCTGGCGTTCCTCCCCTGGAGCCCTCTGGGCGGCATCTCCCGCAGCTCCCTGGAGCGGCCGGCCGGGGCGAGGGGCGGCGAACCTCGATTCGGCGCGTTCCACGACATCGCCCGCGAGCGGGACGTGAGCCCGCAGCGGATCTGCCTCGCCTGGCTGCTGTCCCGCTCCCCCACGGTTGTCCCCATCCCGGGCGCGACCCGCCCGGAGACCGTACGGGACTCGGCGGCGGCAGCCGATCTGTTCCTGGAGCCGGAGGAGGTGGCGCGCCTGGAGGCGACGGTGGAACAGGGCCGGGCACCCGAGCGGTGAGACGGACAGACGAAAAAAACCGGGCGACCGAGCCACGGGGGAGTGCTCGGCCGCCCGGAGACGGTGGGGTGGAGACGGTGGGGACGGGGGTGGTGCGGGTGGAGAAGGTGGGGACGGGGATGGGGGTGGGGTGGTGCCCGGGTGTCCGGCCCCGGTTCAGGCGGGGCCGGGCACCCGGAGTCGGGGGCCCGTGAAGCGGATCAGGCCTTGGCGAGTTCCTTCTCGCCGCCCTCGCGCTGCTCGGGCAGGTCCGCGGAGTCGTCCTCGGCCTCGTCCTCGTGGTCGAGCAGGGTCTTCTCGTCGAAGGGCAGACCCCCGGCGAGCACCAGCTGGACGCGCTCCTTGTCGATCTCCTTGGTCCAGGTGCCGACCAGGACGGTGGCGACGGCGTTGCCCGCGAAGTTGGTGAGGGCGCGGGCCTCGCTCATGAAGCGGTCGATACCGACGATGAGACCCATGCCGTCCACCAGGGCGGGCTTGTGCGACTGCAGACCGCCGGCCAGGGTCGCCATGCCGGCGCCGGTGACACCGGCCGCGCCCTTGGAGGCGACGAACAGGAAGAGCAGCAGCGGGATCTGCTCGCCGATCGACATCGGCGTGCCCATG
Source organism: Streptomyces sp. NPDC050121 (assembly GCF_044460385.1). NCBI lineage: Bacteria > Bacillati > Actinomycetota > Actinomycetes > Kitasatosporales > Streptomycetaceae > Streptomyces > Streptomyces sp. NPDC050121. Next base: position 13,445 of record NZ_JBITJV010000027.1, read on the forward strand.
GCGTCGGCGATGAAGAGGGACGCCATGGTCATGTAGATCATGGTGCCGTCGAGGTTGAAGGAGTAGCCGGTCGGGACGGTGATGCCGACGACGGGCTTGCTGACGCCCAGGTGCTCCATCTTCGCGATGAGCCGCGGCAGCGCCGACTCGGAGGAGGAGGTGGACAGGATCAGCAGGAACTCACGGGCGAGGTACTTGAAGAACGTCAGGATGTTCAGGCCCGCGACGATCCGCAGCAGCGCGCCGAGCACGATGAAGACGAACAGGAAGCACGTGGTGTAGAAGCCGAGCATCAGAACGGCGAGGCTCTTGAGCGCGTCCACGCCCGCCGAGCCGACGACCGCGGCCATCGCGCCGAACGCGCCGATCGGGGCGGCCCACATGACCATCGACAGGACACGGAAGACGAGCCGCTGGATGTGCTCGACGCCGCGCAGCACCGGCTGGCCGGACTTGCCCATGGCCTGCAGGGCGAAACCGCACAGCAGCGCGATGAGCAGGGTCTGCAGGACGTCCGGCTGGGTGAACGCGGAGACCATCGTGGTGGGGATGATGCCGAGCAGGAACTCGGTGGTGTCCTTGGCCTCCGCGGAGACCTGGGCCTGACCGGTCTCCTTCACCGCGTTGGTGATGTGGAGCCCGGTGCCCGGCTCCAGGATGTTGCCGACGACCAGACCGATGCTGAGCGCCACGAGCGACATGACCACGAAGTAGCCGAGCGCGATACCGCCGACCTTGCCGACCTTGGCGGCCTTGCGCACGGATCCGATGCCGAGAACGATCGTGCAGAAGATGATCGGCGGGATCATCATCTTGATCAGGTTCACGAAACCGGTGCCGATGGGCTTCAGCTCGACGGCGAAGTCGGGGGCGATCAGACCCACGGCGATGCCGATGGCGACCGCGACGATCACCGCGATGTAGAGATAGTGGGTGCGGTCCCGCTTGATCGCGGGTGCGGCAGGTGCCGTATCGGGGGTGCTGCTGGCGGCCACGGCTGCCCTCCTTGACGTCTTCGTCGGCATCACCGGCGTGCGGCTCACGTCCGGGGAGTTATGGGGGAATGCGGCGACTATCCCCCGCCCCTGTGAGGGCGGTCACCCTTCCGTTCATTTAGTTCACACTTAACCTCGGAGGCACACTGACGACATGCGCATCCCCGACCTCCCGAGACCACGCAGTCTCGCCGGCCAGCTCTTCGCCATGCAGGCCGTGCTGATAGCGGTGCTCGTCGCGGGATACGCGCTGTTCACGTACGTCAGCGATCGCAGCCAGGCCGAGGACGCGGCGGGCCGCCAGGCCAAGGCCGTGGCCCGGTCGGTCGCCGACTCCCCCTCGGTACGGTCGGCCATCAGCACCCCGAACCCCACCGCCGAGCTCCAGCCCTACGCCGTGCGCGTCATGAAGGACGCGGAGGTCGACTTCGTCACGATCATGAATCCGCAGGGCATCCGCTGGACCCACCCGGACGTGAGTCAGATCGGCCAGCGCTTCCGCGGCAACACCGCCAAGGCGCTGAAGGGCGAGACGTTCACCGAGACCTACACCGGCACCCTCGGCACGTCCGTCCGCGCCGTCACCCCGATCAAGGACGGCAACGAGCGGATCATCGGACTGGTCAGCGCGGGCATCAAGGTCGAGTCGATCAGCAAGCGGGTGCAGGACCAGGTGACGGCCCTGTTCGGGGTGGCCGTCGGTGCGCTCGCCCTCGGCGCGATCGGCACGTACGTCATCAACGCGTCCCTGCGCCGGCACACCCATGGCATGAACGCGGCGGAGCTGAGCCGGATGCACGACTACCACCAGGCCGCGTTGCACGCGGTGCGCGAGGGGTTGCTGATGCTGGACGGGCAGTACAGGGTGGCGCTGATCAACGACGGCGGCCAGGAGCTGCTGGGCGTCTCCGGAGAGGTGGTGGGCACGTCGGTGGCGGACCTCGGCCTGCCGGCCCCGCTGACGGGCGCGCTGCTCGCCTCGGAACCCCGGGTGGACGAGGTCCATCTGGCGGCGGACCGGGTGCTGGTGGTGAACACCTCCCCGGTGTCGGGCGGCGAGCGCAGGGGCACCGTCGTCACCCTGCGCGATGTGACCGAACTCCAGTCCCTGATGGGTGAGTTGGACTCCGAGCGGGGCTTCACTCAGGCGCTGCGCTCACAGGCGCACGAGGCGGCGAACCGCCTGCACACGGTGGTCTCGCTGATCGAGCTGGGCCGCGCGGAGGAGGCCGTGGACTTCGCGACGGCGGAACTGGAACTGGCCCAGGCGCTGACCGACCAGGTGGTCGCGGCGGTCAGCGAGCCGGTCCTGGCGGCCCTGCTGCTGGGCAAGACGGCCCAGGCCAACGAGCGGGGCGTGGAGCTGGTGGTCTCACCGGACAGCGACCTGGACGACGGGCTGCTCCCCGAGTCGCTGCCGGCCCGGGACCTGGTGACGATCCTGGGCAACCTCATCGACAACGCCGTCGACGCGGCGCAGGGCAGCGTGCCGGCGCGGGTGACCGTGACCGCGTACACGCAGGGCGACGAGCTGCTGCTCCGGGTGACGGACACCGGAACGGGCGTGGACCCCGCGCACGCCTCCCTGGTCTTCGAACGCGGCTTCTCCACGAAACCGGCCGGGCCGGGCGGCCGGGGCCTCGGACTGGCCCTGGTCCGGCAGGCCGTGCACCGGCACGACGGGACGCTGTCGGTGGCGGAGGCGGAGGGCGGCGGAGCCGAGTTCACGGTCAGTCTGCCGTTGCGGGCGAGCTCCGCGTCCGGTACATCCGGTTCCGCGTCGGCGTCCGGGTCGGCGCCTACGTCTGGAGGCAGGGGATGACGGCCGAGGAGCCGATCAGAGTACTGGTCGTCGAGGACGATCCGGTCGCCGCGGACGCCCATGTCATGTACGTCGGGAGGGTGCCGGGCTTCGTCGCGGTCGGGAAGGCTCACACGGGTGCGGAAGCCCGCCGCCTGCTCGACCGCACACCGGTGGACCTGCTCCTGCTCGACCTCCACCTCCCCGACGCGCACGGGCTGCAACTGGCCCGCTCGCTCCGCGCGGCCGGCTACCACGCCGACGTGATCGCGGTGACGTCGGCGCGGGACCTGACGGTGGTGCGCGAGGGCGTCTCCCTGGGGGTCGTCCAGTACGTACTGAAACCGTTCACGTTCGCAACCCTGCGGGACCGGCTGGTCCGGTACGCCGAGTTCCGGGGTGCCGCGGGCGAGGCGAGCGGCCAGGACGAGGTCGACCGCGCCCTGGCCGCCCTGCGCGCACCCGGGCCCGCCGCGCTCCCGAAGGGCCTGAGTGCACCGACCCTGGAGCGGGTGACGGAGACGGTACGGGAGGCTCAGGAGGGGCTCACCGCGGCGGGCGTCGCCGAGGCGGTGGGAATCTCCCGGATCACCGCCCGGCGGTACCTGGAACACCTGGTCGAGGCCGGACGAGCGGAACGCAAGCCGCTGTACGGGCAGGTCGGGAGGCCGGAACTGGTGTACCGATGGGTACGGGGTGCCGGAAAGGGACGGTGAGACGGGGTCACCCCCCGGCTCCGTCACCACTGCCGACTCCTCCACCACCCCCGGCTCCGTCACCACTGCCGACTCCGTCACCGCCCCCGACGCCGTCACCACTGCCGACTCCGCCACCACCCCCGACGCCGTCACCACTGCCCGTTCCGCCCCCGCCGCCGGCTCCGCCCCCGCTCCCGAACGGCATCGCGTACAGCACCACGAACACCCCCAGCCCGACCACGCCCGCCGCCTCAGCCAGGGACAGCACCAGCAGCCCCGCCGAGACCTGTCCCCCGCTCCAGTACACGACCAGCGCGGCCAACGGCACGACGCAGAACGCCAGCAGGTCGACGGCGCACTGCACGACTTTCCGGGACACCCGCCGGGCATCGCCCCGGTGATAGGTCTCCCACCGGAAAGCCGCCTCGGCACCGGTCAGTCGCGCCAGCCGTGGCCCCAACTCCCCCCGCACATACCGTCCGATGGCCGAGATCTTCTCGTCGTTGACCAGGTAGGTCCATCCCAGCACCACACACACCGGCGGCAGCGCCAGCAGCATGGACGTCTGTTTGGCCTGGGCGGCCGCGGCGACGACGGCGGCCACCACGGCCAGGGTCACGTACAGCAGGTTGTCCCGGAACCCGATCCGGGCCTTCTGCTCGTCCTTGACGCTCTGGTACTCGGCCAGCAGCAACTGCCCCGCCCCGACGTCCTGTTCGGCCACTGCAACCACCCTCTCCCCCGATGAACCTGGCAGTACCTTAAAGGTGTGTCAGAGACAAAACCCACTGTCGTGGTCCTTACCGCACTCGCGCTCGAATACGCGGCCATGCGTGCCCACATCGCCGACCGGCGGGAGGACGTCCATCCCGACGGCACCCGCGTCGAGATCGGCCGCCTGGACGGCACGTCCTGGCAGGTGGCGCTCGCCGAGCTGGGCGAGGGCGTGAGCAACGCCTCCGCGATGACCACCCAGCTCATCAACTGGCTCCGCCCGCAGGCCGTGCTGTTCGTCGGCATCGCGGGCAGCCTGAAGGAGGACATCGGCATCGGGGACGTCCTCGTCGGCACCAAGGTCTACGGCATCCAGGGCGGCAAGTGGACCCCCCAGGGCTTCCACTCCCGCCCCGAGGCCTGGCACGCGTCCAACGCCCTGGTCCAGGCGGCCCGTTCGGCCGTGCGGGACATGACGGACGTACGGCCGCACTTCAAGCCGATCGCCTCGGGGGACGTCGTCCTGGCCGACGCCGAGTCCGAAATCGTCACGTTCCTTCGCGAGCACTACAACGACGCCGCCGCGATCGAGATGGAGGGCTCGGGCGCAGCCCATGCGGCCCATCTGAACGGCCAGGTGAGCGCGCTGGTCATCCGCGGGATCAGCGACCGCGCCGACGCGAGGAAGGGCAGGGCCGACGCCACCGGGTCACAACGACTGGCCGCCGCACAGGCGGCGGAGGTGGCGGTGGCGGTCCTGCGCAAGCACGAACCACAGGACACGTCCGACACCCCCGGCACCACGGAAGGACCCCGACGCGACTCCGGCTCCGGCTCCGGGGGCGACCACATCACCTTCCAGGGCGGGACCTACTACGGACCGGTCATCGGGAAGATCGCGGGGAACACGGGACACCCGGGACACACGGGTCACACGGGTCACACGGGACGCGCAGGACGCCCGTAGCGCTTTCTACGATCCGTCACTCCGACCCAACCCCCTGTAGCCACCCCGCCTCCCACCCCCTACGTTGTCCCCCGTGCCCAGACCCCCGTCCCACACCCGCCAGGCAGGTCCCCCCTTCAACGCCCCCGCCGCCCGCAGGCTCCGCGTCGCCCTCGGGATGACCCCGGCCCACGTCGCCCACGGGCTCCGCGCGTCCTACGCCCTCGCGCATGCCACGCCCGACCTCGTCCACGCCTGGGAACGGGGGACACTCACCCCCGCCTACCCCGAACTCACCGCCCTGGCAGGGGTGTTGTGGTGTTCGCCCGCCGAGCTGATCGGACGGCCCCGCACCCTGCGCGAGCACCGCATCGCCCGAGGTCTCGCTCCGGAGGACGTCGCGCGGGCCGTCGGGCACGAGTTCCCGGCGTACACGCGGATGGAGGAGAGCGGGCAGTGGCACGGCACGGACCGGCAGTCCGCCGCGCTGGCCGAGCTGCTCGACCTCTCACTGCCCGACCTGATCACCGTCACCGGCCACGAGCCCAGGCTCGCCGAGCTGCTGCGCACCGCCGTCAGCACCCGCTGGCAGGCGTACGTGAAACCGGTGGGAAGGATCGTGCCCCTGGACCGGCGGCTCCTGGAGGACGCCCTCCAGGGGCTGCACCGGGACTACCAGGGGCAGCCGACCGCCACGCCGGACTGGAGCGACGGCGGCGCGGCAGGCGAGGCGGGCGACGCCGGCCGGGCTTTCCTCGACCGGATCGTCGACGCCTTCTGGACGAGCCTGGAAGGCCGGACCGCCCAGTAACGTCCACAACGCCGCGAAACGCCCAGAAACGTATAGAAGCGTATAGAAACGTCTAGAAACTTCTAGAAAACGGACTCCGCCTCGACGATCCGGTCCCTCGGTACCGTCTTCAGCTCGGTCACCGCCTCCGCCAGCGGCACCATCACCACGTCCGTCCCGCGCAGCGCCGTCATCCGTCCGAACTGGCCGCGGTGCGCGGCCTCCACCGCGTGCCAGCCGAAGCGGGTCGCGAGAACGCGGTCGTAGGCCGTCGGCACGCCGCCGCGCTGGACATGGCCGAGGATGACCGGGCGGGCCTCCTTGCCGAGCCGCTTCTCCAGCTCGTACGCCAGTGCCGTGCCGATGCCCTGGAAGCGCTCGTGGCCGAACTGGTCGATCGCGCCCTTGCTGTAGTCCATGGTGCCGTCGGCCGGGTGCGCGCCCTCCGCGACGCAGATCACCGCGAACTTCTTGCCGCGCGCGAACCGCTCCTCGACCATCTTCACCAGGTCGGCGGGGTCGAAGGGGCGCTCCGGCAGACAGATGCCGTGCGCGCCCGCCGCCATGCCGGACTCCAGCGCGATCCAGCCCGCGTGGCGGCCCATCACCTCGACGACCATCACCCGCTGGTGCGACTCGGCCGTCGTCTTCAGGCGGTCCATCGCCTCGGTGGCGACGCCGACCGCCGTGTCGAAGCCGAACGTGCGGTCCGTGGAGGAGATGTCGTTGTCGATCGTCTTGGGGACGCCGACCACCGGCAGCCCGGCGTCCGACAGCATCCGCGCCGCCGTCAGCGTGCCCTCGCCGCCGATCGGGATCAGCGCGTCGATGCCGAAGTCGTGGATCATGTCGGAGGCGCTCTCGCAGGCCTCGCGCAGCCGGTCGCGCTCCAGGCGGGAGGAGCCGAGGATGGTGCCGCCGCGAGCCAGGATGCCGCTCACCGCGTTGAGGTCGAGGGCGCGGTAGCGGCCGTCCAGGAGACCCGCGTAGCCGTCCTCGAAGCCGATGACCTCGTCGCCGTAGTTGTCGACGGCACGGTGCACGACCGACCGGATCACTGCGTTCAGGCCGGGGCAGTCGCCGCCTGCGGTGAGAACTCCGATGCGCATCGTGCTGTGTCTCCTGCTCGCTGTGGGTACCGGGGAGCCAGGTCCGATTGTTTCACGCCCGCCGAGCGGACTGTCGCTTGACGGGCGTCTTATCTACGCCCAGGGGTATTGTCAAGAGGGATCTGCTCACCTAGGTGGGCGATTTTTGTGTCCCTGAAACTGCAAGGAAACGGAGAGCTCGCGTGACCCGCAGCGTGTACGTCACCGGTATCGACCGCGGCGACGGCCGCCAGGTCGTCGAGCTGGGGGTCATGGAACTCCTGACCCGGCAGGTCGACCGGGTGGGCGTGTTCCGGCCTCTCGTCCACGACGGACCCGACCGACTGTTCGAGTTGCTGCGCGCCCGCTACCGGCTGACGCAGGACCCGACGAGCGTCTACGGCATGGACTATCACGAGGCGTCCGCGCTGCAGGCCGAGCAGGGGGCCGACGAGCTGGTCTCGACCCTCGTCGACCGGTTCCACCGGGTCGCCCGCGACTACGACGTCGTCCTCGTCCTGGGCACCGACTACGCCGACACCCAGTTCCCCGACGAACTCGCCCTCAACGCCCGCCTCGCCAACGAGTTCGGCGCGTCCGTGCTGCCGGTCGTCGGCGGCCGGGGGCAGACCACGGAGTCCGTGCTCGCCGAGACCCGCAACGCCTACCGGGCGTACGAGGGCCTCGGGTGCGACATCCTCGCCATGGTCGCCAACCGGGTCGACCGCGAGGACCGCGACGAGATCGCCTCCCACCTCACCAATCGGCTGCCTGTCCCCTGCTATGTGCTGCCCGACGAGCCGGCCCTGTCCGCGCCGACCGTCGCGCAGATCAGTCACGCCCTGGGCGCGAGGGTGCTGCTGGGCGACGACTCGGGGCTGGCCCGCGACGCCCTCGGCTTCGTCTTCGGCGGGGCCATGCTGCCGAAGTTCCTGGCCGCTCTCACGCCGGGCGCGCTGGTCGTCACCCCCGGCGACCGGGCCGACCTGGTGATCGGCTCGCTCGCCGCGCACAGCGCCGGCACCCCGCCGATAGCCGGGGTGGTGCTCACCCTGGGCGAGGTCCCGACGGACGAGATCCTGACCCTGGCCGCCCGTCTGGCCCCCGGCACCCCCGTCGTCTCGGTGCCCGGCAACAGCTTCCCCACGGCCGAGCAGCTGTTCTCGATGGAGGGCAAGCTGAACGCGGCCACCCCGCGCAAGGCCGAGACCGCGCTCGGTCTCTTCGAGCGGCACGTCGACACCGGTGAGCTGCTCAAGCGGGTCTCCGCGCCCAGCACCGACCGGCTCACCCCGATGATGTTCGAGCACAAGCTCCTCGAGCAGGCCCGCTCCGACAAACGCCGGGTCGTGCTGCCGGAGGGCACGGAGGAGCGGGTGCTGCACGCCGCCGAGGTGCTGCTGCGTCGCGGCGTCTGCGATCTCACGCTCCTCGGGCCCGTGGACCAGATCCGCAAGAAGGCCGCCGACCTGGGCATCGACCTCGGCGACTGCCAGCTGATCGACCCGGCCACCAGCGAGCTGCGCGACTCCTTCGCCGAGCTGTACGCCGGTTTCCGCGCCCACAAGGGCGCCACGGTGGAGCTGGCGTACGACGTCGTCTCGGACGTGAACTACTTCGGCACGCTGATGGTGCAGGAGGGCCTCGCCGACGGCATGGTCTCGGGCTCGGTGCACTCCACGGCCGCGACCATCCGCCCGGCCTTCGAGATCATCAAGACCAAGCCGGACGCCGACATCGTCTCGTCGGTCTTCTTCATGTGCCTGGCCGACAAGGTCCTCGTCTACGGCGACTGCGCCGTGAACCCCGACCCGAACGCCGAGCAGCTCGCCGACATCGCCATCCAGTCGGCGGCGACCGCCGCGCAGTTCGGTGTGGAGCCGCGGATCGCGATGCTGTCGTACTCGACGGGTACGTCGGGTTCGGGCGCCGACGTCGACAAGGTGCGGGAGGCGACGGAGCAGGTCCGCGCCCGGCGCTCCGACCTGAAGATCGAGGGACCGATCCAGTACGACGCGGCCGTGGAGCCGACCGTCGCGGCGACCAAGCTGCCGGGGTCCGAAGTCGCCGGGCAGGCCAGCGTGTTGATCTTCCCGGACCTCAACACCGGCAACAACACCTACAAGGCCGTGCAGCGTTCGGCCGGCGCGATCGCGGTCGGGCCGGTGCTGCAGGGGCTGCGCAAGCCCGTCAACGACCTGTCGCGGGGCGCCCTCGTACAGGACATCGTCAACACCGTCGCCATCACGGCGATCCAGGCCCAGACATCGAGCGAGAAGGCAACCTCCCAGTGAGCTCCACGCGCGTCCTCGTCCTCAACTCCGGCTCCTCGTCGGTGAAGTACCAGCTGCTCGACATGCGCGACAGCAGCCGGCTGGCGAGCGGGCTCGTCGAGCGCATCGGCGAGCAGTCCTCCCGGCTGAAGCACACGCCGCTGGCGGCCGGCGGCGAGAGCCGTGAGTGGAGTGGGCCGATCGCCGACCACGACGCCGCCCTGAAGGCCGTCGCGGAGGAGCTGGCCAAGGACGGGCTGGGGCTGGACTCCCCCGAGCTCGCCGCCATCGGCCACCGCGTGGTGCACGGCGGCAAGCACTTCACCGAGCCGACGGTGATCGACGACGCCGTCCTCGCCGAGATCGAGCGGCTGATCCCCGTCGCGCCGCTGCACAACCCGGCCAACCTCACCGGCATCCGCACCGCGAAGGCCCTGCGGCCCGACCTGCCCCAGGTCGCCGTCTTCGACACCGCCTTCCACACGACGATGCCGGAGGCCGCGGCCCGCTACGCGATCGACGTCGAGACCGCCGACGCGCACCGCGTGCGCCGCTACGGCTTCCATGGGACGTCGCACGCGTACGTCTCCCGGGCGACGGCGAAGCTGCTGGGGAAGACCCCCGAAGAGGTGAACGTCATCGTGCTGCACCTGGGCAACGGGGCGTCAGCGTCGGCGGTCGAGCGGGGCCGGTGCGTGGACACCTCGATGGGGCTCACCCCGCTCGAGGGCCTCGTCATGGGGACCCGCTCCGGGGACGTCGATCCGGCCGTCATCTTCCATTTGGCGCGAGTTGGGGGAATGTCCATCGACGATATCGACACTCTTCTCAACAAGAAGAGCGGTCTGATCGGGCTGTGCGGCGACAACGACATGCGGGAGATCCGGCGTCGGGTCGACGAGGGCGACGAGCGGGCGAAGCTCGCCTTCGACATCTACATTCACCGCTTGAAGAAGTACATCGGCGCCTATTACGCCGTACTCGGCACCGTGGACGCCGTCGCGTTCACCGCCGGGGTCGGGGAGAACGCGGCGCCGGTGCGGGAGGCGGCCGTCGCGGGCCTTCAGTCGCTGGGGCTGGCGGTGGACGGCGAGAAGAACGCCGTACGCGGCGACGAGCCGCGGCTGATCTCGCCCGCCGGCGCGCGGGTGGCGGTCGCCGTGGTGCCGACGGACGAGGAACTGGAGATCGCCACACAGACCTACGCACTGGTGGAACGGTATTGATATGCGGCTCCGCCGCGTGGCGACCGAGCAGCCGCGTTGAAATGCGGCTCCACCGCGTGGCAACTGAGCACATCCCTTCTCATTTGTATCTTCCGCCAGACGGAATATTCCATTGCGAAACAAACCGATAGGATCGCCCCATGCGCCGTTCGAAAATCGTCTGTACTCTCGGCCCCGCGGTCGACTCCCATGAAATGCTCGTGTCGCTGATCGAGGCCGGCATGAACGTGGCCCGCTTCAACTTCAGCCACGGCACGCACGCCGAGCACCAGAGCCGTTACGAACGGGTCCGGGCCGCCGCCAAGGAGACCGGCCGGGCCATCGGGGTCCTCGCCGACCTGCAGGGCCCGAAGATCCGTCTCGAGACCTTCGCCGAAGGTCCCGTCGAGCTGGTGCGCGGTGACGAGTTCACCATCACCACCGAGGACGTCCCCGGCGACAGGACGATCTGCGGCACGACCTACAAGGGCCTGACCGGTGACGTCTCGCGCGGCGACCAGATCCTGATCAACGACGGCAACGTCGAGCTGAAGGTTCTCGACGTCGAGGGCGCGCGGGTGAAGACGATCGTCATCGAGGGCGGTGTCATCTCCGACCACAAGGGCATCAACCTGCCCGGCGCGGCCGTCAACGTGCCCGCGCTGAGCGAGAAGGACATCGAAGACCTGCGGTTCGCGCTGCGGATGGGCGCCGACCTGGTCGCGCTGTCCTTCGTCCGGGACGCCAAGGACGTCAACGACGTCCACCGCGTCATGGACGAGGAGGGCCGCCGGGTCCCCGTCATCGCCAAGGTGGAGAAGCCGCAGGCGGTGGAGAACATGGAGGACGTCGTGATGGCGTTCGACGGTGTGATGGTCGCGCGTGGCGACCTCGCCGTCGAGTACCCGCTGGAGCTGGTCCCCATGGTGCAGAAGCGCCTCATCGAGCTGTGCCGGCGCAACGCCAAGCCGGTGATCGTGGCGACCCAGATGATGGAGTCGATGATCACCAACTCCCGTCCGACCCGCGCCGAGGCCTCCGACGTGGCCAACGCGATCCTGGACGGCGCGGACGCGGTGATGCTGTCCGCCGAGTCGAGCGTGGGCGCGTACCCGATCGAGACCGTGAAGACGATGTCGAAGATCGTCACCGCGGCCGAGCAGGAGCTGCTCAGCAAGGGTCTGCAGCCGCTCGTGCCGGGCAAGAAGCCGCGGACGCAGGGTGGTTCGATCGCCCGTGCCGCCTGCGAGATCTCCGACTTCCTCGGCGGCCGCGGTCTGGTGGCCTTCACGCAGTCCGGCGACACCGCCCGCCGGCTGTCCCGCTACCGGGCGTCCCAGCCGATCATCGCCTTCACCACCGACGAGAACACCCGCAACCAGCTGGCGCTGAGCTGGGGCGTCGAGTCGCATGTCGTGCCGTTCGTGAACACCACGGACGAGATGGTCGACATGGTCGACATGGAGATCGCCAAGATCAACCGCTTCAATCCGGGCGAGATCGTCATCATCACGGCCGGTTCGCCCCCCGGCGTCCCCGGCACCACCAACATGCTGCGCGTCCACCACCTCGGCGGCGGCTCCCGCGACTGATCCCGGCAGCCCCGTGAAGGGGCGTGAACGACTCCCCCAGTGCCTTAAGGGCCTGGGAGGGACCCCCAGAGGGCGCCCCCTGCAACAAGGGGCGCCCTCAGCGCTTGTGCGGCTCCCGGACGGGTCTGGGGGGCGCTCAGCCGGTGGTGCTCGTCTCGTCCGTCAGCCGGCGGTCGTGTACTGGTGCAGTCCCGGCACGGTCAGCGTGCCGCCGAACTGGCCGGCCTGCTGCACCTTCACGTTGGTGAAGTAGATCAGCGGGATGTTCAGGGGCGGCGGACTCTTCGGGCTGAACGTGATCGGGATCAGGCCGAACAGGTTCCCGGAGATGCTCTCCGTGTACATGATCGTGTCGCCGTCGCGGATGGTCGACGTGGTGCCCTTGCCGGCCTGCACGTGGTAGGTCCGGCCGGACTGCTTGTCGTTCACCGTCTGGTGCAGGTCGCCGATGTCCGTCCCGTCAGAGATGACGTACTTCAGCACCTCCTTGACGGTGCCGTTGGCGGTCTTCACCTTGACGACGCCCTGGTAGTCGGCGCCCTTGAGGAGCAGCGAACTCGCGTTCAGATACCAGGGGTCGTCGGGCAGCCTGATCTTGTTGTCGATGCCGCCCTCGTCGTCGGTGGCGACGGGGCAGTCGTCGACGTTCGTGGTGGCGCTCTCCGAGGGGCTCGGCGAGGCCGTGGCGTCGCCGGTGGCCTTCCCGGCGTCCTTCGCCGTCTCCTCGGCCGTTTCGGCGGTGTCCTTGACGGTGTCCTTCACCTTGTCGGTGACGGCGTCCTTGGTGCCCTTGGACGTGCCGGAGGAGTTCTTGCCCGATGTACCGGAACCCGAGGAGCCGGACGTGCCCGAGGAGCCGGAGCCCGAACCCGACGACGAGTCGCCGGACGAGGCCGGTCCGGAGGCCGACGGGGACGGGCTCGCCGTGGGCGTCGAGCCGGCGTCCTTGCCGTCGAAGAGGTCCGTGATGGCGTCGCCGACGGTCTCCAGGACGCCCTTGCTCGTCTCGGTGGCCGAGGGGCTCGCCGTCGCGGTGTCACCGGACGTCGCCGACTTCGCGGGCGAGGAGGACGCCGAAGGGGAGGGCTCCGTCGCATCGCCGGAACCTGAATCCGACGAGGAGGAGCCGCCCTTGTCGCCCGAGTCGCCCGACGTGTCCTTAGAGCCGTCCTTGGAACCGTCAGTGGAGTCGTTCTTGGAGTCGCCCTTCGAGCCGCCTGTGTCCTCGCTCGCGCTGTCCGAGGCGGACGGCGACGGCGAGGCCGAAGCGGACGCGTCCGCGCCCTCCAGGGCCGCCACACAGTCCTTGTACTCGTCGATCGTGAGGCTCTTGGACACCGGCTGGTCCTCGGCGTTGGCGAGGGTCGGCGTGAAGCCCATCCCCATGAGAACCGCCGTCGGCATGGCCGCCAGGGCTATCGCCTTGCCCGCCGGCATGTGGAATCTCGTGAACAGCGGCTTCTTGGGTGCCGCATGGCGCGGCCCGGTGGTTCTCACGCGGGCAGCGTCCACATCGCTCCCGGTGGAAACCTGGTCAGCCGGCACTGTGCCTCCCGTTCGCCCCGTTCGCCGGGCTCGTTCGTGACAGTTCGTGCAGATCGTGCGGCTCGCCCGTCGCCTCGTCGTCCTTGGTGAAGGACGGCCCCGCGGTGGGGGCCGGGCCCGTGCTGTACGGGTTCACGGTGAGATCGCCCGCCGGGGCCGAACTCTCGGGAAACGCGCCCTCGGGGGCGTCTCCGGCGTTCGCGACGGCTTCCGGCGACTGGGCCGGGGCGGGCGGCGCACCCGGCGCCCAGGACACGGCCATCGCCCCGCCGATCAGCGCGAACAGGAAGCCGATGAGGAACCCGCCGAGGTTGGACACCGGGATGGAGACCAGGCCGAGCAGGATCGCCGCGACGCCCGCGAAGACCTGTACGTGCTTCTGAAACCACAGACTGATGCCCAGGACGCCCAGCAGCACACCGATGATCAGCGACCCGGCGCCCGCGGTGGTCGCCATCGCCAGCGTCAGATGGCCCACCTGAAGGTGCGCGTAAGGAAAGTAGGCGATGGGGAAGCCGGCGAGAAGGACGAACAGGCCCGCCCAGAAAGGCCTGGTGCCCCGCCAGGCGCGGAACTGCTGCCTCCGGCGGGTGAACTGACCGGGGTCGGCAGGGGTCTCGGCGCTCATGGAAAACAGCTCCCTGGTGCGGCGGTTCTGTGGTGGTGAGTTGTACAGCGCGTGAAGACCCGGCCTTCACGATGGACGGGCGGGGGCGCCACCGGCTCCCCCGCCCGTCACAGAGTGCTTAGTAGCACTCCTTGACACCCGTCGACAGCGACATCTTCAGTCCGCTGAGCTTGAAGGTTCCGGCGGTGGTGGCCCACGCCGTCTGCTTCACGTCGGTCAGCGTGACGGAGTCGGCCTGCTGGGCGAACCCGAACGGGTTCGCCGTGTCACCGCTCTTGAGACCAGGACCCTTGCTCGCGTCCTTGGCCGCGACGCCGATGTCGAGACCCCGGAACACGGCGTCGGCCGAAAGGTCCTCGACGTCGATGTACAGGTTCTCGGCCTCGACCGGCTTACCGCCGCCGCCCGCCTTCAGCGTGAGGCTGACGGAACCGATCAGCGGGATGTTCGGGGTGACCACGGACTGGCACATGTTCGTGATCGTGGCGCTCTTGAACCCGGAGACGGCGACGGGGTGAGCCGTCTTCTTGCCGTCGAGGGTGTAACCCGAGTCGATCGCGCCGTACTGCGCGAAGCCCGTGCCGTCGAGCTGGTCGGCCGTGACCTTGAACGACTGGCCGGACACGCTGAACGACGCGGCCAGTGCACCCTGCGCGAGGGCGACACCTATACATGCCGTGGCGGCGACGCTGGGCACCATGACCACAGCGAACCGCTTCCATCTGGTCCCGCCACGCACCTGGGACTCCATATTTCCTCCTTCTCGGACGTACATCTCCTGGCCCTGACTAGCCTCCTGAAACGGCGGCTCAGCCGGGCAGGGATGGGAGAAGTGCTACGTCCTCGGGAAGGGGAGCGCCCGCAACTCGGAGGCGCGAACCGCGCACCGATCACCGGCGATCACCCCCGAGCGACAACCACTGGTCGCGCCTGACACGCATCACGCACAACCTTGCTGGGCAGGCTTCGCGCAGCGAAGACCCCCCTGCCCAAGGACCGGCGCCACTGCCGCCTGCCCTGCTCGGTGGGGACCCAGGAAAACCCGTTGACCCAACCGGCTGTCGGGGTACGGGATTGGACCGAGCGTGGCCGATCGTGGTGCATTCTCGCCGCCCGCACAAGGGGGTTCGTTACTGGCTAGTAACGGCCGGATAACCGAACAACGACCCACAGGTCTCGACCGGCAACGCAGGGTGCCATCCATGCCCAGGACAAAGCTGTTGATCGATGGACAGAATCCGACAGATCAACGCCATTGTCTTACTGGCAGTAACAGCGGCCGCGATTACCAAGATTTGGTAAAACGCGGCCGCGGAAGAACCATCTCGGCAGAACTTTCACTCCGGCGACACGGGCTCTGACGTTTAGCGACTGGTCAGAACCCGCGCTCCGCCCGGATCAGAACAGCGCACGCGCCAGCGCCCGCCGGGCCGCCGCCACCCGGGGGTCGTCCGGCCCGACCACCTCGAACAGTTCGAGCAGTCGCATCCGTGCGGCGTCCCGGTCGTCGCCCGCCGTGCGCTGCACGGTGTCGATGAGCCGCCCGAAGGCGTCCTCGACATGACCGCCCACCAGATCCAGGTCGGCCACAGCGATCTGCGCCTCGACGTCCATGGGCCGGTCGGCCGCCTCCTTGCGCACCTGCTGCGGATCCATACCGCCCACCCGCTGGAGCAACTCGGCCTGCGCGAGCCCGAGTTTGGCCTCGCTGTTGCCCGGGTCGTCGGCGAGCACGTTCGTGTACGCCTGCACCGCGCCGCCGAAGTCACCGGCGTCCAGCGCCTGCACGGCGGCTTCGAGCAGTCCGTCGTACGGCCCGACCGGCTCGGCCGCGGCGGCCTCCGGACGGCCGCCCGGCTCGGCGTCGGGATCGACGCTCAGACCGGTGAGCCCGAACCGCTGCTCGGCGACCTGCACCAACTGATCGAGGGTCTGCCGGATCTGGGCCTCGCCGGCCGCCCCCTGGAAGAGCGGCAGCGCCTGCCCGGCGACGACCGCGAACACCGCCGGGATGCCCTGCACCCCGAACTGCTGCATCAGCATCTGGTTGGCGTCGACGTCGATCTTGGCGAGCAGGAAGCGGCCGTTGTACTCGACGGC
The DNA here is from genome assembly GCF_044460385.1 of Streptomyces sp. NPDC050121. Taxonomy (NCBI): domain Bacteria; kingdom Bacillati; phylum Actinomycetota; class Actinomycetes; order Kitasatosporales; family Streptomycetaceae; genus Streptomyces; species Streptomyces sp. NPDC050121. The sequence goes on from NZ_JBITJV010000027.1 coordinate 29,820, forward strand.
GAGCCGCTCCAGGACCGGGCTCAGCTGCTTGCAGGGCTGACACCACTCGGCCCAGAAATCGATGACGACCGGCACCTCGGCGGACCGCTGCAGGACCTCCCGCTCGAACCCCGCCTCATCGACGTCGATGACGAGATCGGCCGGGGAGACGGCCCCCGCGCCGCCCTGCCGCGCCGTTTCGGCGCGCGTCTGCTCCGCCTTCGCCTTGGCCTCCTGGGCCGCCTTCACCGCGGCGAGGTCGACGACTCCGCTCATGGACATGTTCCGTGGCTGCATGCGTCCTATCCTCCCCCGTCAGCGCGCCTGCGTGAAAAGCGTTCCGTGTACGTCCCCGACGACACAAGCTTACGCTACGAGTCGTAGCGTAAAGGCACTGAGTGCCTACACAACACCGCCCTCCCCCTGGATCGCCCTCCGGTGATCTGCCTCACCGAAGCCCGGAACAAACCGCCGGTTATGGTCGGGGGATGCAGAGCCGCACCCCCGTATGCCGTACCGGCCGTCCGCGCAGCGCCGCCGCGGACACCGCGATCCTGGCTGCGACACGGGAGGCGCTGGTCGAACTGGGCTGGTCGAAGCTGACCCTGGGCGATGTGGCCGCGCGCGCGGGCGTGGCGAAGACGACCCTTTACCGCCGCTGGTCCGGCAAGAGCGAACTGGTCGTCGACGCGGTCGCGGAACTCTTCGGCGAACTCGAACTCCCCGACCGCGGCAGCCTGGCCGCCGACATCGAGGGCGTGGTCCTGCAGTTCGCGGCGATCCTGGCCCGCCCGGAGGCCAAGAGCGGTCTGATGGCGGCCGTCGCCGAGTCCACCCGCGACGACGCTCTGCGCGAGCGCATCCGCGCCTCCATCGTCGACCCTCAGAAGGACCTCGTCCTGGAGGGCCGGGCCCGCGCCCGCGCCCGCGGCGAACTCCCCCCGGAGTCCGACCCCGAGGAGGCGGCCCGCACCGTCGACCTCATCTTCGACGTCGTCGCCGGCGCGGTCGTCCACCGCACCCTGGTCAGCGCGGAACCGGCGGACGAGGAGTGGGTTCGCCGCTTCACCACAGTCCTGCTGGGCGGCCTCACGGGCCTGCCCGGTTCGTAGCCGCCGGGTTTCCGCCCTGGATCACCGCTCCCTGGGCCGTTCAGAAACCCGCCGGTTCAGAAACCCGCCGGCTCCGTGTACACCCCCCACTCGTCCCGCAGCACGTCACAGATCTCGCCCAGCGTCGCCTCGGCGCGTACCGCGTCCAGCATCGGCCCGATCATGTTGGAGCCGTCGCGCGCGGCGGTCAGCATGGCGTCGAGGGCGGTGCGTACGGCCCGCTCGTCCCGCGCCGCCTTCCGCGCCGCCAGCGCCCGGACCTGCTCCCGCTCCACCTCGTGGCTGACCCGCAGTATCTCCAGCTCCCCGGTCACCGACCCGGTGTGCGCGTTGACGCCGACGACCTTCTTCTCCCCCTTCTCCAGGGCCTGCTGGTAGCGGAAGGCGGACTCGGCGATCTCGCCGGTGAACCAGCCGTCCTCGATGCCGCGCAGGATGCCGGAGGTGATGGGCCCGATGGGGTGCCGCCCGTCGGGGTGGGCCCGGGTGCCGCGCTCCTTTATCTGCTCGAAGATCTTCTCGGCGTCCGCCTCGATCCGGTCCGTCAGCTGTTCGACGAACCACGAACCGCCCAGCGGGTCGGCCACGCTCGCGACGCCGGTCTCCTCCATCAGCACCTGCTGTGTGCGCAGCGCGATCTCCGCCGCCTGCTCGCTCGGCAGCGCGAGGGTCTCGTCGAGGGCGTTGGTGTGCAGCGAGTTGGTCCCGCCGAGCACGGCCGCGAGCGCCTCCACGGCCGTACGCACCACGTTGTTGTACGGCTGCTGGGCGGTCAGCGAGACGCCGGCGGTCTGGGTGTGGAAGCGCAGCCACTGTGCCTTCTCGGAGCGCGCCCCGTAGACGTCGCGCATCCACCGCGCCCAGATCCGGCGCGCCGCACGGAACTTGGCGATCTCCTCGAAGAAGTCGAGGTGCGCGTCGAAGAAGAAGGACAGGCCGGGCGCGAACACGTCCACGTCCAGGCCGCGGCTGAGCCCCAGTTCGACGTACCCGAAGCCGTCCGCCAGCGTGTACGCCAGCTCCTGCGCGGCCGTCGAGCCCGCCTCCCGGATGTGGTAGCCGGAGACGGACAGCGGCTTGTAGGCGGGGATGCCGGCCGCGCAGTACTCCATCAGGTCGCCGACCAGGCGCAGATGCGGCTCGGGCTGGAAGAGCCACTCCTTCTGGGCGATGTACTCCTTGAAGATGTCCGTCTGGAGCGTGCCGTTGAGGACGCCCGGGTCCACGCCCTGCCGTTCGGCGGCCACGAGGTACATGCAGAAGACGGGGACGGCCGGACCGCTGATGGTCATGGAGGTCGTGACGTCACCGAGGGGGATGTCCTTGAAGAGGACCTCCATGTCGGCGGCCGAGTCAATGGCGACCCCGCAGTGCCCGACCTCGCCCAGCGAGCGCGCGTCGTCGGAGTCGCGCCCCATCAGGGTCGGCATGTCGAAGGCGACGGACAGGCCCCCGCCGCCGTTGGCGAGGATCATCTTGTAGCGCTCGTTGGTCTGCTCGGCGTTGCCGAACCCCGCGAACTGCCGGATCGTCCAGGTGCGCCCTCGGTAACCGGTCGGGTACAGCCCGCGCGTGAAGGGGTACTCGCCGGGCCAGCCGATCCGCTCGAAGCCGTCGTAGGCATCACCGGGCCGCGGCCCGTAGACCGGCTCCACGGGGTCCCCGGAGAGCGTGGTGAAGTCCGCTTCACGCTTGCGCGAAGCGTCGTACCGGGCCTGCCAGCGGCGGCGGCCCTCCTCGATGGCGTCAGCGTCCATGCCCCAAATTTACTAGGACGTCCGAATAAATGTCGATGGAGTCGATGAATTTTAGTAGGACGTCCTAGTAAAACTTCGCGAACAACCGCCGCACGCGCGTGTGGCGTACGGCGGCGGGGTCAGGCCTTGACGGGCGTCGGAGCCGCGTCCGCGAACTTGCCCTCCAGCTCGTGGCTGATCTTCCGCTCCACGATGAACGCGGCCGTCGGGATCGTGCCCGCCAGCAGCACCCACAGCTGCTTGCCGACCGGCCACTTCGCCTTCGAGCCCAGGTCGAAGGCGAAGACCAGGTAGACGACGTAGAGCCAGCCGTGCGCGATGGCCACCACGCGGGTGAAGTCCGCGGCGCCGTCGACGTCCAGGCCGTACTTGGCGATCATGCTCAGGCACAGCAGGACCAGCAGGACACCGGTGACGTAGGCCAGGACGCGGTAGCGGGTCAGCACGCTCTTTTTCATGAGGACGAGCGTAACCGTCGGTTATCGGGCGATCTTGCGCGGGGTTACTGGTCCTCGAAGTCGTTCGCCGCCACCCGCAGCGGGCGCAGCATCGCGAAGATCTCGCCGCACTCCTCCGCGTCGTACACCCCGAGCCCGAAGTCCATCGCCATCAGGTCCCGGGTGGCCGCCTCGACGACCTCGCGGCCCTTGTCGGTGATGACGGCGAGGGTCCCGCGCCCGTCGTTGGGGTTGGGGCGCTTGTCCACCAGTCCCGACCTGACCAGACGGTCGACGGTGTTCGTCACCGAGGTGGGATGCACCTGGAGCCGTTCGCCGATCTTCGACATGGTCAGCTCGCCCTCCTTGGAGAAGGTGAGCAGTACCAGCGCCTCGTAGCGTGCGAACGTCAGGCCGTACGGTTTGACCACGGCGTCCACCTCGGCGAGCAGGATCTGGTGCGCGCGCATGATCGAGGTGATCGCGGCCATGGACGGCGCGTTTCCCCAGCGCTGCTTCCAGAGCTCGTCGGCGCGGGCGATGGGGTCGAAGGGGAGACTGAGCGGTTTCGGCACGTCTCCAGACCTTACCGGCCGGTCATATCGCGGTCAGCCCCGTCTCGGCCTTCGGTCCGCCGGATCTCCCCGGCCACCACCACACAGCACACGGTCCCCAACACCCCGGCCCCCGTGACCGCGCCCGCCACGCCCACGAGCTCCGCGGCCACCCCCGCCAGCGCCATGCCGACGCCCTGGAACGTCATGAGCCCCGCGGTGAGCAGCGTCATGGCCCGTCCGCGCAGCTCCTCGGGCACGTCCCGGACGATCCACTGGTCGAGGCCAAGGGTGTACGCCGAGCCGGCCCCCGACACCAGCAGCAGGACGAGGGAGGCGGCGAGACCGGGGTGGAGGACGTAGCCGAGGTAGGGCAGCAGCGTCACACAGACGAGCGGGAGGGCGATGCGCTCGCGGGTGACGGGACGCAGCCGGGCCCCCGCGTACAGCTCGCCGGCGATGGCGCCGACCGGCAGCGCGCACATCAGCAGGCCGAGGCCGACGGAGCCTGCGCCGAGGTCGTCGGCGTACGGCGCGGCCAGCGCCTCCGGGGCGACCGCGAACGTCGGCGCCACCCAGAAGAGCAGCAGCAGCGCCCTGGTACGGCGGTCGGCGAGGACCTGCCGGGCGCCCTTGAGGGAGTCCGTGACCAGCGCGCCGCCGGTGCGAGCCCGGGCGGGTCGGCTGCGGGTGCCCAGGCGCAGCAGGGCGGCGGAGGCGAGGAAGGTGGCGACGGTGACGAGGAGGGCCCGGCGCGGGGAGACGACGGCGAGCAGCAGTCCGCCGAACCCGAAGCCGACGAGCAGTGCGCTCTGCGAGGTGATGCGCAGCAGGGAGCGGCCGAGGACGAACAGGTCGCCGTCGCCGAGGATGTCCGCGAGGGTGGCCATCCGGGTGCCCGCGAAGATCGGCGAGACGACGGCGAGGCAGCAGCGCAAGACCAGCAGGACGGCGAGGGGAGCGCCCAGCGCCGTCATCGGCGCCACACACACCGCGCACACCAGGTCGCAGCCCACGAGCACGCGCCGGGCCGGGAAGCGGTCGGCGACCCCGGCGAGCAGCGTGCCGCCGACGACGTACGGCAGGAAGCCGAGCGCCCAGGCCAGGGCGCTCATCAGGGGCGAGCCGGTCAGGTCGTAGACGAGGACGGACAGCGCGACCTCGGCGACGATCACGCCGAGCATGGACAGCAGATGGGCGGCGAAGACGGCCCGGAACTCACGGACGGCGAGGACACGGAGGTAGCCGGCCGGCGGTGTCTTCCCCGCGGTTACCGGGTTCGTGGTGGCCGTGGTGGCCGTCGTGGCCCTCGTGACTTCTGACATGGGCAGCAGCGTGCTCGGGCGGGGGTGCGGGGCCTAGAGTTTCGGGCACAGCCGAATGTTCGAGGGGCCGGGGGCCCAGGGGGGGTGGAAGCGTGCCGTCGCATCTGCACTTCGGGGAGGACGACTTCCTGCGCTGCCGGTTCGCCGTGTCCCCGCTGTGGGAGACGCAGGAGGTCGCGCGCACGCTCAAGCGGCCCGACCGGCACGGCTATCACGCGCCCTGGCTGCGCCGGATCCGTACGGCGGCCGAGGCGCTGGACCTGACCGGGCTGTGGCTGCTGATGCCGCGCCGGGGCCACTCCCCCGACTGGCTGTGCCCGCCGCCGGTGGGGCCCGTGGCCGGGTTCGAGGAGGAGCTCGCCGCCGTGCGGGCCGCCGATCCGCGGGCCGCCCGCGCGGACACCGCGCGCTCGCTCGCGAACAGCCCGGGCGCGCTGGACTCGCCGCAAGGACGGGCGTGGCTCGCGGATCCGCAGCGGATGATCCGGGAACTGGCCGAGGTGCTGGAGGAGATCTGGCACACCCTCCTCGCGCCGGACTGGCCACGGCTGCGCGCCCTGCTGGAGGCCGACGTCGCCTTTCACTCGCGGCGGCTCGCCGAGGTGGGCCTGGGCGGGCTGCTGCCGGAGATCGACCGGCGGTGCGGCTGGCGGGCGGGGACCCTGACCGTCGCCTCGAAGGGCGAGCACGAGCGCCATCTGGGCGGACAGGGGCTGGTGCTGATGCCGAGCGTGTTCTCGTGGCCCGACGTCGTCAGCGCGTTCGATCCGCCCTGGCAGCCGACCCTCGTCTACCCGGCGCGGGGCATAGGCGGTCTGTGGTCGGACCCTGCCGACCGCTCCCCCGAGGCGTTGGTCCGGCTGCTCGGCCGGGGCCGGGCCGCCGTGCTCACCGCGCTCGACGAGCCGGCGTCCACCTCCGCCCTCGCCCACCGCCTGGGCCTCGCGCCGTCCTCGGTCTCCGGGCATCTGGGCGTGCTGCGCGACTCCGGGCTGCTGGTATCCCGGCGCTACGGCCATCAGGTGCTGTACGAGCGGACGCCGCTGGGAATGGCGCTGGTGTCGGGCGGCGCCTGAACACGCTCTCCCCGCGCGGCCGTTCAGCTGTTCAGCTGTTCAGCTGTTCAGCCGTTCAGCCGTTCAGCCGTTCAGTCATCGAGTCGTTCAGTACAGACTGCGCAGGCCGAGGACGTCGCCCTTGCCGAGGCTGCGGGCTCCGGTGGAGCAGGCGAAGGAGTTCGCGTACATGGTGAGGTTCTCGTGTCCGGCGCCGGAGTGGCCGAGGCCGAAGACATGGCCGGCCTCGTGCGTGGCGACGCTGCGGATGTCGTACGCGCGCGTGCAGCCGCCGGACGGCTTGTCGGTGAACGTGTAGTCGCGGGTGTTGAAGCGGACGTCGGCCTCGAGGAGTTCGTCCGGGCCGCCGGGGACCGGACGGCTCCATGAGCAGGTCGTGGCGACGGCGTCGGTGCCGAGGTCGCCCCCGTCCCAGACGCTCAGGCCGTCCCGGCGGACGCAGCGGGCCGCGCGGTCGATGCCGGCCGCGTGGCCGGTGGTCGACAGGTAGCGGGCCTTCGCCGTGACGGCGTCGTCGTACCCGCAGTCGTTGCGGCTGGTGGTGATGGTGGCGATGGCGTCCTCGAAGGCCCGCCGGGCCTCGGCGCGGGACAGCCCGCCGGGCAGGGGGCTGTCGCCGACGAACCACTTGTACGTGCCGTACTCCTTGCGGCCGGCCGTAGAGTAGGCGCCGTCGGCGCAAGGGGCGGGCGCGTCGGCGCGACTGCCCGCGGCGGCCTCGGTGCGGGCCTCCTCGTGAGGGTAGGAGACCGTGCCGTCGGCGGCGACGGCCAGGGTGAAGTCGCCTGCCGAGCCGTTCGTGGTGAGCGCGTCGACGCTGACCGTCGTGCCGGGTTCGGGCACCGTCACGGCGGCCCCGCCGTGGGTGACCACCCGGCCGACGGCCAGGCAGTCGAGCACGGACGAGCCGGCGGGCAGGTCGTCGACGGTCAGCTCGCCCAGGGCGCGGGCGCACGCGGGCGTCGCGCGGTGCGCCTCCCCCACGCAGACCACCGCCAGCGATGCCGTCAGTACGAACGCCGTGATCGCCCTGCCGAATCGCCCCGGCCCGCGCCGCCCTGCCACCGCACACTCCCCTTCAATGCCACCCCACTGGGCGCAACTTGATCGACCCCGGGAGACATTAGCCACGCGGCACACGCCAAAACCCCGCCCACCCTCACCCGTTCGAGCGACCGCCCAAACGGGTGTACCCAGCCACTGGCGGGGCGGGCTTCACTGGCCGAGGTGGCGCTCCACGGTCTCCACCTTCGAGGTGAGGCCGTCCGTCACGCCGGGGCGGATGTCCGCCTTGAGGACCAGGGAGACCCGGGGGGCGCGTGCCTCGACGGCGGCCACGGCGCGCTTGACGACGTCCATGACCTCGTCCCACTCGCCCTCGATGGACGTGAACATGGCGTCGGTGCGGTTCGGGAGGCCGGACTCGCGGACGACCCGGACGGCGTCGGCGACGTATTCGCCGACGTCCTCTCCGACGCCCAGCGGGGTGACCGAGAAGGCGACGATCATGCGTTCACGATGCCTTCCTGGCGGGCGCGGGAGGCGATGACCGCATCCTCGGCCTCACGGCGCAGCTTGCGCTCGGCGAAGAAACCGCCGGTCGGCAGGACCGAGAGGACGAAGTAGAGGGCGGCGGTCTTCGGGGACCACTTGGTGCGGTTCCAGGCGTCCGCCCAGAACAGCAGGTACAGGATGAACAGCACGCCGTGGACCATGCCCATCACCGGCACCGCGTTGAAGTCCGTGGTCCGCTTCAGCACCGAGCAGACCAGCAGCAGGAGGAAGGACACGGCCTCCGGCGCGGAGACCAGGCGCAGGCGGCGGATGGCGGAAGCTGTCTTCAGGTCCACGAGTCACCTTCGGGGGGAGGTACGACGATGGGCGGGCGGTTTGCGCGAGCTTGCGAGAGTCAGGTTTGTGAACGCGCGCACAAGCGTTCGTCCATTGTGGCAAACGATCCCCCTAAGGGTGCGTTCAGGGTCGCTCTCCACCCCCGGGTGCTGTTCGGCGCACCCGCGCGGCGGCTACCTTCGCTGCGTGGCGATGTTTCGACTTCAAGGCAGCAAGGTGCTTGCCGTAGACATGACCGGGGACGCCGTGAAGGCGAAGAACGGCTCGATGGTCGCGTACGACGGGCAGATGGCCTTCAAGAAGCTCAGCGGGGGCGGCGAGGGGATCCGGGGGATGGTGACCCGGCGGCTCACCGGCGAGCAGATGACCGTGATGGAGGTGAGGGGGCAGGGCACGTGCTGGTTCGCCGACCGGGCCTGCGAGATCAACCTCGTCCAACTCCAGGGGGACAAGCTGTACGTCGAGTCGAGCAACCTGCTCGCGACCGACGCGGGCCTCAGGACGGGGACGAGTTTCACCGGGCTGCGCGGCGCGACCCAGGGCAACGGGCTGTTCACGACGACCGTCGAGGGGCACGGCCAGGCCGCGATCACCTCGGACGGGCCGGCGGTGGTGCTGCGCGTCAGCCCGCAGTATCCGCTGACCGTGGACCCCGGCGCGTATGTCGCGCACCAGGGCAACGTCCGGCAGTCCTTCCAGTCGGGTGTGACGTTCCGCACGTTCATGGGCGAGGGCGGCGGCGAGGCCTTCCAGATCCGGTTCGAGGGGGACGGCCTGGTGTACGTCCAGCCGAGCGAGCGCAACACGATCGCGGGGGACGTGTGAGATGACCTTCCGTGAGATCAACTCCAAGATGATCGAGGCGACCGTCGTCCCCGGGCAACGGCTCTTCAGCCAGCGCGGCGCGATGCTGGCCTACCGCGGCGAGGTGGCGTTCACGCCCAACGTCCAGGGCGGGCAGGGCGGCGTGATGTCCATGATCGGGCGGCGGCTCGCCAACGAGGACACGCCCCTGATGACCGTCGAGGGCAGCGGCACGGTCCTGTTCGGGCACGGTGGCCACCACGTCCAGGTCATCCGGCTCACCGGCGACACGCTGTACGTGGAGGCGGACCGGCTGCTCGCCTTCGAGGGCACGCTCCAGCAGGGCACGATGTTCCTCGGCTCGCAGGGCGGGGTCATGGGCATGGTGCGCGGCCAGGTCAGCGGCCAGGGGCTGTTCACCACCACCCTGAAGGGACACGGAGCCGTCGCCGTGATGGCCCACGGCGGAGTCTTCGAGGTCCCGATCACCCCGCAGCGTCCGGTCCATGTCGACCCCCAGGCGTACGTCGCGCACCACGGCGACGTACGCAACAAGCTGTCGACCGCGCTGGGCTGGCGGGACATGGTGGGCCGCGGCTCGGGCGAGGCGTTCCAGCTGGAACTCAGCGGCAGCGGTGCGGTGTTCGTCCAGGCGTCGGAGGAGAAGCTGTGAGCATGTACGGGGCTCCGGGCGGCGGCCCGACGGTGTACGACCCCATGACCCTGCCGGTCGACGACAACGTGAACAACTACACCTTCTGCGTGGAACTCAAGGGGAGCCAGTGGTTCCTGCAGAAGGGGAAGATGATCTCCTACTACGGCTCGATCGACTTCAACGGCGTCGGACACGGCCGGCTGGACCGTCTCGTGCGCACCTCGTTCCATTCGCCTCTGCACGCGAGCGACTGGGTCGTGGCGGAGGGCTCGGGCAAGATGCTCCTCGCCGACCGGGCCTTCGATGTGAATTCGTACGACCTGGACGACGGCAATCTGACCATTCGCTCGGGCAATCTGCTCGCATTTCAGCCAAGTCTGTCGCTGAAGCAGTCGATCGTCCCCGGATTTCTGACGCTGATCGGAACCGGAAAGTTCGTCGCCGCGTCCAACGGTCCGGTGGTGTTCATGGAGCCGCCGATCCGGGTGGACCCGCAAGCGCTTGTCGGCTGGGCCGACTGCCCGTCCCCGTGCCATCACTACGACCACGGGTACATGACCGGCGTAATGGGCGGTCTACGTGCGCTGACAGGCCTCGGAGGGGCCTCCGGGGAGGAGCATCAGTTCGAGTTCGTGGGCGCCGGCACGGTGCTTCTGCAGTCGACCGAGACCCTTATGGCCGAGCAGGCCACGGGGGCCGTCCCGCACGAGCCGGGAGTGCCCGGCGGCGGCGCGGGAGCAGGCGGTCACGGCGGCCACGGAGCGCAATCCGGCGCACCGCGCCTTCCCGGACAGCTGGGAGACCTCCAGCGTCGCTTCGGGCTGTGAGCGGTAGTCTGCGGAGTGTGACATCGAACGCGTGCGCACCGTCACGCCACCCTCACTAGTTCGCCTTTCAACATTTTAGGTAGACTTCATTTATGGAGACCGAAACGGCCACGCGCTGGCTGACCGATGCGGAGCAGTGCGCCTGGCGCACCCACCTGGAGGTCAACAGGCTGTTGACGTATCAGCTCGAAAAGGACCTGCAGCCGTTCGGACTGACCATGAACGACTACGAGATCCTGGTGAACCTCTCCGAGTCGGAGGGCGTCCGGATGCGGATGAGCGACCTCGCGTCCGCCACCCTCCAGTCCAAGAGCCGCCTCTCGCACCAGATCACCCGCATGGAGAACGCCAACCTGGTGCGCCGTGAGAACTGCGAGTCCGACCGCCGCGGTCTGTACGCCGTCCTCACCGACCACGGCCTGGAGACGATGCAGAAGGTCGCGCCCCACCATGTGGACTCCGTACGGCGCCACTTCATCGACCTCCTCTCCCCCGAGGCCACGACGGAGCTCTCCAAGGCCCTGAAGCCCGTCGCGGAACACCTCCGCACCCACCGGGGACGCCCGTAGGAGTCACGGGGCGCCCCTTGGGCGCCCGTCAGGCGAGGGGTGCGGGTTCGCTCGTGCCCCTCCCCCTGGAGGTGCTGGTGAGCGCTGCCGTCAGCAGCACCGCCGCCCCCGTCACCGCGAAGCACACCCCCACCGGCAGCCGCCCGGCCAGCGCGCCCGCGACCGCTGTGCCGGCGGTGCTCCCCGCGTTGACGGCCGTGTTGATCCACGCCCCGGCCCGCACCCGGGCTTCGGGTGCGGCGCACTCGTCGGCGATGAGATAGGCGGTGGTGAGCGCCGGCGACACGAAGAACCCGGCGACCGCGACGGCCACGGCGAGCGTGCCGAGCCCCGGCGCCAGTCCCGCGCCGCACAGGGTCACGCCGAGCCCCGCCGTGAGCAGCGGCAGCCGCGTCCCGGGCGCGGTCCGCCAGGCGACGGCCCCGTTGAGCAGCCCGCCGACGGCGCTGCCTGCGGACAACGCGGCCAGCACCCACGCCACGCCCGCCCCGCCGGTCCCGTGCCCGTGCCGCTCGGCGAACGCCACGACCAGCAGGTCGACCACGCCGAGCGCGAGCCCGACGCCCGCGACGGCGACGACGGGCCGCCCGAGCCCGCGCAGGCCGCCTCCGCCCCGTCGCACGGCGGCCTTCCCCGGCCGCACGTCCCGCACCGCGGGCGACGACACGAACCCCGCCGTGCCGCCGGCCATCAGGGCCGCCCCGAAGAGGATCCCGGCGGCCGGCGGCGCGAAGCCGACGAGGACGCCGACCAGTAACGGGCCCGCGACGAAGAGCAGTTCCTCGGCGACCCCGTCGAGGCTGTAGGCACGCTGCAACAGCGCGCGGTCCGGGGCGAGCATGCCCCACACGGCCCGCATGGTCGGCCCCAGCGGCGGCACACAGGCGCCGGCCGCGGTGGCGAGCGCGCCCAGCACGGGGGCGGGGGCGGCGTCGGGGCGCGAGACGGCCGTGGTCAGCAGTCCGAGCAGCGCGAGGTACGCGGCGGTCATCGGCACGAGCGCCCGGCGCGGCCCGTACCGGTCGACGAGGGCCGCCCGGGCGGGCGACAGGAAGACGACGGTGGCCCCGAACAGGGCCATCACGGTGCCCGCCACCGTGTACGAGCCCGAGGACCGGGTCACGGCGAGCATCACGGACAGCGGGACGATCCCGTACGACAAGCGGCCGGTCAGAGCGGCGACGAAGGTACGGCGGGCGTGCGGAACGCGCAGCACGACGGCATACGAAGGCCGCACGGCGGGTGAAGCGGACATGAGGAGTTCCTCGACTCATGGCAGGGCGGGAAAGGGGTCGCCGAAACGCCGCGACCGGCGCGGCCGACTGCCGCTCGCCGGTCACGGGCCGAGGCGGGCCCTATGCCAAGAGGAGAAACACGCGGGTGAACGTATCAGCGCGCCCCCGCGCCGCACAGCGCCTTTTCCGGGCACCGGGGCCGGACTCACAAGGGCGGGCCGACACCAACTCACCACCGGTACAACGTAGTTGGACGCCACCTGACCAACTCCCCGACCACGGCGTGCGGCGCAGTGGCCGCCGGCGTCCGGGTCGCCCCGCCGCACACGGCCGGCGACCCTGCGGCAAGGCACCGCCGGCCAGAGCTGAGGGCGACCTCGATGGCAACGGGGCCGGTGAACGACACGGCCCCACCGACGTCGTAGCCGAGACGGTGCATACCGCACCCCGACGGCCGGCGCCCCCGGGGAGCACGGAACCGGCAGGACGCCAGCCCCGGCCGAGCCCGGCGCACACGTCGGCGCCGCGGTTCACGGTGGGCTACGAGCAGCACCGCTGCCGGGACCCGCACCGGCGAGGCTCCGCCCCTGGCGAGCCCCGCTACCGGTTCCACCCCCGGCAGCCGGCGCCCCCGAGGGGCGCGGAACCGGTGGGACGCCAGAGTCGGCCGAGCACGGCGCGCACGTCGGTGTCGCCGTTCTCGGGGGGCTATGGGCAGGACCGGTGGCGGGGCTCAGCGCTCGGTCAGTCCCGCCACCAGTTCGTCGGCCGCGCGGTAGGGGTCGAGGTCGCCGGCGACGATGCGTTCGGCGAGGGTGCTCAGGCGGCGGTCGCCGTGCAGGTCGCCGATGCGTTCGCGCAGGGCGGTGACGGCGATCGTCTCGACCTCGCGGGCGGCGCGGACGCGGCGCCGCTCGGTGAGGACGCCGTGCTCCTCCATCCACGCGCGGTGCTTCTCCAGCGCCTCGACGACCTCGTCGATGCCCTCGGCGCGGGCGGCGACCGTCTTCACGATCGGCGGACGCCAGTCGCCGGGGCCGCGGGCCTCGCCGAGGCCGAGCATGTGGTTCAGTTCGCGGGCGGTGGCGTCGGCGCCGTCCCGGTCGGCCTTGTTGACGACGTAGACATCGCCGATCTCCAGGATGCCCGCCTTCGCGGCCTGGATGCCGTCGCCCATGCCCGGGGCCAGCAGCACCACGCTGGTGTCGGCCTGGGAGGCGATCTCGACCTCCGACTGGCCGACGCCGACCGTCTCCACCAGGATCACGTCGCAGCCCGCCGCGTCCAGCACCCGGATCGCCTGCGGGGCCGCCCAGGCGAGCCCGCCCAGGTGGCCGCGGGTGGCCATGGAGCGGATGTAGACGCCGGGGTCGGAGGCGTGCTCCGACATGCGCACGCGGTCGCCGAGCAGGGCGCCGCCGGAGAACGGCGACGACGGGTCGACCGCCAGGACGCCGACCCGCCTGCCCTGCCTGCGGTAGGCGGTGACGAGCGCCGACGTGGACGTCGACTTGCCGACGCCCGGCGAGCCGGTCAGACCGACCACGTACGCGTTGCCCGTGAGCGGGGCCAGGGCCGCCATGACCTCCCTGAGCTGCGGGGACGCCCCCTCCACCAGGGAGATCAGCCGGGCCACCGCCCGGGGCCGGCCTTCCCTGGCCTGGGCGACCAGCGAGGAGACGTCCTGCATCACAGCTCCGTTCAGATCCATTCAGAGAGACCAGGCAGGTCAGGGAGATCAGGCAGGTCAGACAGAATCAGAGAGACGTACGGCGGCTCTCAGGCCTTCGGTACCCGCACGATCAGCGCGTCACCCTGACCGCCGCCGCCGCACAGCGCCGCCGCGCCGACGCCGCCGCCCCGCCGCTTGAGCTCCAGGGCCAGGTGCAGCACCAGGCGCGCGCCGGACATGCCGATCGGGTGGCCCAGGGCGATGGCCCCACCGTTCACGTTCACCTTTTCCGTGGACACGCCGAGGTCCTTCATTGACTGCACGGTGACCGCGGCGAAGGCCTCGTTGATCTCGATCAGATCCAGGTCGGAGACCTCCAGGCCGTCCTTCTTCAGGGCGTGCACGATGGCGTTGGAGGGCTGCGACTGCAGCGAGTTGTCCGGCCCGGCCACGTTGCCGTGGGCGCCGATCTCGGCGATCCAGGCAAGGCCCAGCTCCTCGGCCTTGGCCTTGCTCATCACGACCACGGCGGCCGCGCCGTCGGAGATCTGCGAGGACGAGCCCGCGGTGATCGTGCCGTCCTTGGTGAACGCCGGGCGCAGCTTGCCAAGGGACTCCGCCGTGGTGTCGGCGCGGATGCCCTCGTCCTTGCTGAAGACGACCGGCTCGCCCTTGCGCTGCGGGATCTCCACCGGGGTGATCTCGGCCTCGAAGACGCCGTTCTTCTGGGCGGCGGCCGCGCGCTGGTGGGAGAGGGCGGCGATCTCGTCCTGCTCCGGACGGGCGATGCCCAGACGGGTGTTGTGCTTCTCCGTGGACTCGCCCATGGCGATGTTCTCGAAGGCGTCGGTCAGACCGTCGTACGCCATCGCGTCGAGCATCTCGATCGCGCCGTACTTGAAGCCCTCGCGGGACTTCGGCAGCAGGTGCGGGGCGTTGGTCATGGACTCCTGGCCGCCGGCCACCACGATGTCGAACTCACCCGCGCGGATCAACTGGTCCGCGAGCGCGATCGCGTCGAGGCCCGACAGACACACCTTGTTGATGGTGAGCGCCGGGACGTTCATCGGAACGCCGGCCTTGACCGCGGCCTGCCGGGCCGGGATCTGGCCCGCGCCGGCCTGCAGCACCTGGCCCATGATCACGTACTGCACCTGGTCGCCGCCGATCCCCGCACGGTCGAGGGCGGCCTTGATCGCGAAGCCGCCGAGGTCGGCTCCGGAGAAGGACTTCAGGGAGCCCAGCAGCCGTCCCATGGGCGTACGTGCGCCCGCGACGATCACCGAGGTCGTGCCGTTGGAACCAGTCGATCCAGTCATGAGCTGCGATTCCCCTTACCGGCCTGCACAGGCCGAGGAGTGAACGAGGGTTTACTTCGAATGTACTGAGCGGTAGTCCGCCCCGTCACCGTGCCTTCAGTGTGATCGCGCGCACGTTGCGTAACCACCTCCCAAGCGGTGCACTGACTCCATGCTGACGCGAATCGACCACATCGGTATCGCCTGCCACGACCTCGACGCGACCGTCGAGTTCTATCGGGCCACCTACGGCTTCGAGGTGTTCCACTCCGAGGTCAACGAGGAGCAGGGCGTCCGCGAGGCCATGCTCAAGATCAACGATACGTCCGACGGCGGCGCCTCCTACCTGCAGCTTCTGGAGCCGACACGGCCCGACTCGACCGTCGCCAAGTGGCTCGACAAGAACGGCGAAGGGGTCCACCACATCGCTTTCGGCACGGCGGATGTGGACGGCGAGGCCGCGGACATCCGCTCCAAGGGCGTACGCGTTCTGTACGAAGAGCCGCGGCGCGGCTCCATGGGGTCACGAATCACTTTCCTGCACCCAAAGGATTGCCACGGAGTACTGACAGAACTGGTCACATCGGCCCCTGTTGAGTCACCTGAGCACTGACCCCCGTACATATGGGCCGGTAGGGTTGGGGGCGGTCGCCGCTCACACCGGGGCGACCCGGTCCTGCCGTAGGGCGGCAGGGCGCAGCCGGGGTCCGGGTTTCGGGGGACGAGCGTCGGGGCAGCAGCCCATGCTCCGCCGTTGATCTGACACCATTCCCCGGGAGCCCCGTTCGGCGGATGGACGGAGCTCGTTCGGGAAGCTTGCGACCAGGGACGGATGGGACCGCGCAGTGCGGGGCTACGAGAGCCAGGAGCGGGAGCCGGCGGCTGACGTCGACCACCTGACTCGGTTCGAAGCCGAGATGAAGCGGCTGAAGACCGAGCGGGAAAAGGCGATCCAGCACGCCGAGGACCTCGGCTACCAGGTCGAGGTGCTGCGCGCCAAGTTGCACGAGGCGCGTCGCACCATCATGTCCCGGCCCGCCTTCGACGGCGGCGACATCGGGTACCAGGCCGAGCAGATGCTGCGCAATGCGCAGATGCAGGCCGACCAGTTGCGGCAGGACGCCGAGCGGGAGCTGAGCCAGGCCCGGGCGCAGACGCAGCGGATCCTCCAGGAGCATGCCGAGCAGGCGGCCCGGCTGCAGGCGGAGCTGCACCAGGAGGCGGTCACCCGTCGTCAGCAGCTCGACCAGGAGCTGGCGGAGCGCCGACAGAACGTCGAGTCGCACGTCAACGAGAACGTGGCGTGGGCCGAGCAGTTGCGGGCCCGCACCGAGGCGCAGGCCCGTCGGCTGCTCGACGAGTCGCGCGCCGAGGCCGAGCAGTCCCTGGCGGCAGCGCGCGCCGAGGCCGAGCGGGTCGCCGCGGAGGCCCGCCAGCGGCTCCAGGCCGACGCCGAGGCGACCCGCGCGGAGGCCGAGCAGCTCCTGCTGCGCGCCCGCACCGACGCCGAGCGGATGCTGAACGCCGCCTCCACGCAGGCGCAGGAGGCCAGCGACCACGCCGAGCAGCTGCGCACCTCCACCGTCACGGAGTCCGACGCGGCCCGCCGCCAGGCCGGTGAGCTCAGCCGGGCCGCCGAGCAGCGCATGTCCGAGGCCGAGGAGGCGCTGCGCAAGGCGCAGGCCGAGGCCGAGAAGGTGCTCGCCGAGGCCAAGGAGGCCGCGTCGAAGGCCCTCTCCAGCGCGGAGTCGGCCAACGAGCAGCGCACCCGCACGGCGAAGGAGCAGGTCGCCCGGCTGGTCAGCGAGGCCACCAAGGAGGCCGAGACCACCAAGGCGGACGCCGAGCAGGTCGTCGCCGACGCCCGCGCCGAGGCCGAGAAGATCGTCGCGGAGGCCTCCGAGAAGGCCCGCACGCTCACCGCCGAGGAGAGCGCCACCCAGCTGTCGAAGGCGGCGAAGACCGCCGAGGACGTCCTCAACAAGGCGCAGGAGGACGCGCAGAACACCACCAAGGCCGCCGCCGAGGAGGCCGAGCGGATCCGCCGCGAGGCGGAGACCGAGGCGGACCGGCTGCGCGCCGAGGCGCACGACATCGCCGAACAGCTCAAGGGCTCGGCGAAGGACGACACCAAGGAGTACCGCGCCAAGACGGTCGAGCTGCAGGAGGAGGCCCGCCGGCTGCGCGGCGAGGCCGAGCAGTTGCGCGCCGACGCGGTCGCCGAGGGTGAGAAGATCCGCGCGGAGGCCCGCAGGGAGGCCGTCCAGCAGATCGAGGAGGCGGCCAGGACCGCCGAGGAGCTGCTGTCCAAGGCGAAGGCCGACGCGGACGAGCTGCGCCAGAAGGCCACCTCGGACAGCGAGAAGGTGCGCACCGAGGCCATCGAGCGCGCCACCACGCTGCGCCGGCAGGCCGAGGAGACCCTGGAGCGCACCCGCGCCGAGGCCGAGCGCTCCCGTGAGGAGGCGGTGGAGCTCGCCGAGACCATCACCTCGGGCGCCGAGCGGGCCGCGCAGGAGCTGCGCGAGGAGGCCGAGCGCGCGGTCGAGGCCCGGCAGGCGGAGGCCGCCGAGGAGCTGACCCGGCTGCAGACGGAGGTCGAGTCCCGGCTCGCCTCCGCCGAGCAGGCGCTCACCGACGCCCGGGAGGAGGCCGCGCGGATCCGCCGCGAGGCCGGCGAGGAGACCGACCGGCTGCGCTCGGAGGCCGCGGAGCGGATCCGTACGCTCCAGCAGCAGGCCGCCGACGAAGCCGACCGGCTGCGCAACGAGGCCGCCGCCGACGCGTCCGCCTCGCGCGCCGAGGGCGAGGCCGTCGCCGTCCGGCTGCGCTCGGAGGCCGCCGCCGAGGCCGAGCGGCTCAAGACCGAGGCGCAGGACACCGCCAACCGGGTGCGCGCCGAGGCGCAGGCCGCGGCCGAGCGGCTGTCCGCCGAGGCGTCCGAGACGCTGGCCGCCGCCCAGGAGGAGGCGCTCCGGCGCCGGCGCGAGGCCGAGGAACTCCTCGGTTCCGCCCGTCAGGAGGCAGGCCAGGAGCGCGAGCGGGCCCGCGAGCAGAGCGAGGAGCTGCTGGCGTCGGCGCGCAGGCGCGTGGAGGAGGCGCAGAGCGAGGCCGTCCGGCTGGTCGAGGAGGCCGACCGGCGCGCCACCGAGATGGTGTCGGCGGCCGAGCAGCACGCGCAGCAGGTACGGGACTCCGTGGCCGGGCTGCACGAGCAGGCGCAGGACGAGATCACCGGGCTGCGCTCGGCCGCCGAGCACGCGGCGGACCGTACCCGGCGCGAGGCCGAGGAGGAGGCGGACCGGGTCCGTTCCGACGCCTATGCCGTGCAGGAGCGGGCCTCCGAGGACGCGAACCGGGTCCGGCGCGAGGCGAACGAGGCGGCTCAGGCCGCGCAGGAGCTGGCCGAGCGGACCGTCGGCGAGGCGATCGCGGAGGCGGAGCGGCTGCGCTCGGAGGCGTCCGCGCACGCCCAGCGGGTGCGCACCGAGGCCTCGGACACCATCGCGCAGGCCGAGCAGGACGCCTCGCGCACCCGGGCGGACGCCCGCGACGACGCCAACCGCATCCGCTCGGACGCGGCGACGCAGGCCGACACCCTCATCACCGAGGCGCGCAGCGAGGCGGAGCGGCTCCAGACGGAGACCATCGCCGAGGCCGAGCGGTTGCACTCGGAGACGGTCGCGGAGGCCGACCGGCTGCGCGCCGAGTCGGTCGCCAAGGCGGAGAAGCTCATCTCGGACGCCGCCGGGGACGCGGAGCGGCTGCGCGCCGAGGCCGCCGAGACGGTGGGTTCCGCGCAGGCGCACGCCGAGCGGGTCCGCGCCGAGGCCGAGCGCGTCAGGACGGAGGCGGCCGCGGAGGCCGACCGGCTGATGAGCGTGGCCCGCGAGGAGGCCGACTCGACGCTGGACGAGGCGCGCAAGGAGGCCAACAAGCGGCGCTCCGAGGCGGCCGAGCAGGTCGACACCCTCATCACGGAGACGGCGGCCGAGGCCGACAAGCTGCTCACCGAGGCGCAGGCGCAGGCGCAGAAGACCACCGCGGACGCGGAGGCGCAGGCCGACTCGATGGTCGGCGCGGCCCGCAACGAGGCCGAACGGGTCGTCTCCGAGGCGACGGTGGAGGGCAACTCCCGGGTGG
This sequence comes from Streptomyces sp. NPDC050121, assembly GCF_044460385.1. Classification (NCBI taxonomy): domain Bacteria; kingdom Bacillati; phylum Actinomycetota; class Actinomycetes; order Kitasatosporales; family Streptomycetaceae; genus Streptomyces; species Streptomyces sp. NPDC050121. The sequence continues at coordinate 49,114 of NZ_JBITJV010000027.1, forward strand.
AGAAGGCCCGTACGGACGCGGACGAGCTGCTGGTCGGGGCGCGCCGGGACGCGACCGCGATAAGGGAGCGGGCCGAGGAGCTGCGCGACCGCATCACTTCCGAGATCGAGTCGCTGCACGAGCGGGCCCGCCGTGAGGCCGCCGAGACGATGAAGTCGACGGGCGACCGCTGTGACGCGCTCATCAAGGCGGCCGAGGAGCAGCTCGCCAAGGCGCAGGCGAAGGCGAAGGAGCTGGTGTCGGACGCCAACTCGGAGGCCGGCAAGGTCCGCATCGCCGCCGTGAAGAAGGCCGAGGGGCTGCTCAAGGAGGCCGAGCAGAAGAAGTCGACGCTGGTGCGGGAGGCCGAGGAGCTCAAGGCCGAGGCGATCCGCGAGGCGCGGCGCACGGTCGAGGAGGGCAAGCGCGAGCTGGAGGTCCTGGTGCGCCGGCGTGAGGACATCAACGCCGAGATCTCCCGTGTCCAGGACGTGCTGGAGGCGTTGGAGTCCTTCGAGGCGCCGGGCGGCGGCAAGGACGGAGGGGTCAAGGCGGGCGCCGCCATCGGGGCGCCCCGATCGGGTGGGAAGTCCTCGGAGGGCTAGCGGAATGTGTGGATTGCGTTAAAGTCTGGGCTCTTTGAGCGAACCTTTGGCAAGCGGTCTGCCGTCCAGCCACCCAAAAGGGGTGTCATTCTGCAGATCAAACACGCATACGCTCGATGACACACCGCTCCGGCCCCTAGGATTCCACCTATCACCTCACCGGTCTCATTCGACAGGAACCCCATGAGCGACACTTCCCCCTACGGCTTCGAGCTTGTGCGGCGTGGGTACGACCGCGCTCAGGTGGACGAACGCATCTCGAAGCTCGTCTCCGACCGTGACAGCGCTCTGGCCCGTATCACTGCTCTGGAAAAGCGCATCGAGGAGCTCCACCTCGAAACGCAGAACGCCCAGGCCCAGGTAAGCGACGCCGAGCCGTCGTACGCCGGTCTCGGCGCGCGTGTCGAGAAGATCCTCCGCCTCGCCGAGGAAGAGGCCAAGGACCTGCGCGAGGAGGCCCGTCGGGCGGCCGAGCAGCACCGTGAGCTCGCCGAGTCGGCGGCCCAGCAGGTTCGCAACGACGCAGAATCGTTCGCTGCGGAGCGCAAGGCCAAGGCCGAGGACGAAGGCGTCCGGATCGTCGAGAAGGCCAAGAGCGACGCGTCGCAGCTGCGTTCCGAGGCGCAGAAGGACGCGCAGTCGAAGCGTGAGGAGGCCGACGCCCTCTTCGAGGAGACCCGCGCGAAGGCCGCGCAGGCCGCTGCCGACTTCGAGACCAACCTCGCCAAGCGCCGTGAGCAGTCGGAGCGCGACCTCGCGTCCCGTCAGCAGAAGGCGGAGAAGCGCCTCGCGGAGATCGAGCACCGCGCGGAGCAGCTGCGTCTGGAGGCCGAGAAGCTGCGCACCGACGCCGAGCGTCGCGCCCGGCAGACCGTCGAGACGGCGCAGCGTCAGGCCGAGGACATCGTGGCCGACGCCAACGCCAAGGCGGACCGCATCCGTTCGGAATCCGAGCGCGAGCTGGCGGCTCTCACCAACCGCCGCGACTCGATCAACGCTCAGCTGACGAACGTCCGCGAGATGCTCGCCACGCTGACCGGCGCCGCGGTGGCCGCGGCCGGCACGCCGTCCACGGACGACGAGCCGATCTCCCGCGGGGTTCCGGCGCAGCAGTCCCGGTAAGAGTTCTGCGTGAGAGTTCTGCGTAAGAGTTTTGAGTAAGGGTTCTGAGGTCGAGGCCCGCACTCCCGGCAGGGGGTGTGGGCCTCAGCCCTGTCACAGCCGTTGCCGTCGGAGTCGCCCTCTGTTTGCCCATACGGGTGGCAGCCGTCCCACTCGGGTCATAGCGTGTCGGCATGATCGAGCTCGAGGGCCTGACGAAGCGGTACGGCGAGAAAGTGGCGGTGAACAACCTCACCTTCACCGTCAGACCCGGCATCGTCACGGGCTTCCTCGGTCCCAACGGCGCCGGGAAGTCCACCACCATGCGGATGATGCTCGGCCTCGACCGGCCGACCGCCGGGGACGTGCGGATCGACGGGCAGCACTACGACCGGCTCAAGGATCCCATCAGGTACATCGGCGCGCTGCTGGACGCCAAGGCCATGCACGGCGGGCGCAGCGCGTTCAACCATCTGCTGTGCCTGGCGCAGAGCAACGGCATCCCCAAGAGCCGGGTGCACGAGGTGCTGGACACCGTCGGGCTCACCGCCGTGGCGAAGAAGAAGGCCAAGGGGTTCTCGCTGGGCATGGGGCAGCGGCTCGGCATAGCGGGCGCGCTCCTCGGCGATCCACGGATCCTGATGTTCGACGAGCCGGTCAACGGGCTCGACCCCGAGGGCATCCACTGGATCCGCAACCTGATGAAGTCCCTCGCGGCGCAGGGCCGGACGGTGTTCGTCTCCTCGCACCTGATGAGCGAGATGGCGCTGACCGCCGACCACCTCGTCGTCATCGGCCAGGGCCGGCTGCTCGCCGACACCTCCATGGCCGACTTCATCGCGCAGAACTCACGGTCGTACGTGCGGATCCGCAGCCCTCAGCGGGAGCGGCTGCTCGATGTGCTGCACGGCGCGGGGATCACGGTCGTGGAGACGGGCAGCGGGGTGCTGGAGGTGGACGGCGGCAAGTCCGAGCGCATCGGGGAGCTGGCCGCGCAGCACCAGATCGTGCTGCACGAGCTGAGCCCCCAGCAGGCCTCCCTGGAGGAGGCGTTCATGCAGCTGACGGCGGAGTCGGTGGAGTACCACGCGCACACGGACGCGCCCGCACCGCAACAGCAGCGGTGGGGCGACGACTGGACGAGGAGCTGATGATGGCGGCGACCCAGGTCATCCGGTCCGAATGGACCAAGATCCGGTCGGTGGCCTCCACCGTGTGGACGCTCTCCCTCGCCGTGGTCGTCACCATCGCCCTCGGCATGCTGATCTCGGCGCTGTCGAAGAACGACTTCGACCACATGAGCCGGGGCGACCAGCTCTCCTTCGACCCCACGTTCATCAGTTTCGCCGGGATGAGCCTCGGCCAGCTCGCGATGATCGTGTTCGGGGTGCTGGTCGTGTCGAACGAGTACAGCACCGGCATGATCCGCACCTCGCTGGCCGCGGTGCCGCAGCGCGCCACGTTCCTGTTCAGCAAGATCGCGGTGGCCGCCGGGCTGTGTCTCGCCGTCGGGCTCGTCACCAGCTTCGTCACGTTCTTCCTCGGGCAGGCCATGCTCGGCACCCACAAGGCGTCGATCGGGGACACCGGAGTCCTGCGGGCGGTCATCGGCGGGGGCCTGTACATGACCCTCATCGCGGTGTTCTCGATGGGCGTGGCCACGATGCTGCGCTCGCCGATGCTGTCGCTGGGCATCCTGATGCCGTTCTTCTTCCTGATCTCCAACATCCTCGGCAACGTCTCGGCGACGAAGAAGATCGGCCGGTATCTGCCCGACCAGGCCGGCAGCAAGATCATGCAGGTGGTCACGCCCCTCGACGACGACACTCCGTACGGGCCCTGGGGCGGGCTCGCGATCATGGCGCTGTGGGTGGTCGCAGCGCTGGCGGGCGGCTACCTCCTGCTGAAGAAACGCGACGCGTGACGCTTCAGGCTTTGCTTTCATTTGAGCGGAACCGTCAGCGCCCCGATATCCTCCTAACCCTTACGGGGGCGTGTGCCCTGCTGTCCTGATCCTTTCGATGGGTGCGGAGCATGATCGAGGCTGTCGGCCTGACCAAGCGGTACGGCGACAAGACCGCTGTGTACAACCTTTCCTTCCAGGTACGGCCGGGTGCCGTCACCGGCTTCCTCGGGCCGAACGGCTCGGGCAAGTCGACGACGATGCGGATGATCCTGGGCCTGGACAACCCCACTGCCGGGACGGTGACGATCGGCGGCTACCCGTACCGCAGGCTGCCGAACGCCGCCCGGCAGGTGGGCGCCCTGCTGGACGCCAAGGCCGTGCACGGCGGCCGGCACGCCCGCAACCACCTGCTGAGCTTGGCCCAGCTGTCCGGCATCCCGGCCCGGCGGGTCGACGAGGTGCTCGGCGTGGTCGGCCTCCAGGACGTGGCCAAAAAGCGCTCCAAGGGCTTCTCCCTGGGCATGGGCCAGCGGCTCGGCATCGCCGCCGCGCTGCTCGGCGACCCCCAGGTGCTGCTCTTCGACGAGCCGGTCAACGGCCTCGACCCCGAGGGCATCCTCTGGGTGCGCAACCTGATGAAGTCCCTCGCGGCGGAGGGCCGCACGGTCTTCGTCTCGTCCCACCTCATGAGCGAGATGGCGCTGACCGCCGACCATCTCATCGTCATCGGGCGCGGACAGTTGCTCTCCGACATGAGCGTGACCGACTTCATCTCGGCCAACTCCGCCGACTTCGCGCGCGTGCGCACCCCGCACGCGGAGCCGCAGCTGCGCGAGAAGCTGGCCTCCGCGCTCACCGAGGCGGGCGGCCATGTGCTGCCCGAGCAGGACGGCGCGCTGCGGGTGACGGGACTGCCCCTCCCCCGCATCAGCGACATCGCCCACGACGCCGACGTACGCCTGTGGGAGCTCTCGCCGCACCAGGCCTCGCTGGAGGAGGCGTACATGCGGATGACGCAGGGCGCCGTCGACTACCGGTCGACCATCGACCAGAAGGCCGGCCTCCAGCAGCAGCTGCCGCCCGGCGCGCAGCCGCCCCTGCAGATGCCGGTGCCCGGCCAGGGCCAGCCCGGCTGGTACGCCCCGCCGCCCCCGCAGCAGCAGGGCTACGCACCCCCGCAGCCGGCCCAGACACCCCCGGCGGCCTCCCACGGCGCATACGGCGCCCCGAGCGCCCCCGCCCCCACTCCCGGCCCGGGTGCGGCCAACCCGTACGCCCAGACGCCCGCACAGCCGGCCGACGCGGTCCCGGCCCCGGCCGCCGCTCCCGCCCCGTCGCTGGACAAGGCATCCGCCGCCGCTGCCCCGTCCCCTTCCACCTCGCCCTCCCCCTCCGCCCCCGACGCCCCGAACAAGTCCGAGGACGCCCGATGAGCACCCCGCAGCACCCCTCGCCGCAGGTCGCGCCCGCCTGGCAGGCGGCTCCCGGCCCCTCGTACGGCGCGCCCGGCGTCGCCTACACCTCGCCGATCCCGATCGTGCCCACCCACCTCGGGCACGCCGTCGCCTCGGAGTGGACGAAGATCCGGTCGGTGCGCTCCACGATGTGGACGCTGGGCGTGTTCGTGCTGCTCGTCATCGGCATCGGGCTGCTGGCCGGAGCGGTGGTGGCCGCGAACGCCTCCGAGAGCGACCTCGAGGGCGGCACCGCGCTCTCCTTCGGTTTCTTCGGCATCCTGCTGGGCAGCATGTGCGTCATCACGCTCGGCGTGCTGACCACCGCCTCGGAGTACGGCACCGGCATGATCCGCACCACGATGGTGGCCTGCCCGTCGCGCGGCCGGGTCCTCGCCGCCAAGTCGGTCGTGTTCTTCGCCGTCGCGTTCGTCGTGACGTTCCTGTCGTCCGGCTTCGTCGCGATGGTGCACGTGGCGATGCTGACCGAGGCACGGCAGCCGACCGGCGGGGAGTGGCTGAAGGCCACTCTCGGCGTGTCCCTCTACGTGGCGCTGCTCGGGCTGCTCTCGCTCGCCGTCGGCTCGATCATCCGTCACTCGGCCGGCGCCATCACCATCATGATCGGCGTTCTGCTGGCTCCGCTGGTCATCGCGATCTTCATGTTCTCGTCGTCGCTGGAGCGCCTGCAGCGGATCCTGTTCGAGTACTCGATCCCGAACCAGCTGGGCGTCTTCTACTCGAGCTCGCTCAGTGACAGCGGCCCCTCCGGCTGGGACCCGCTGTGGATCGCGCTGGGCACGACGGCCGTCGTCCTGGGCGGCGCCTTCGCCCTGCTGGAGAAGCGGGACGTCTGACCGTCCACCGGGGCCCTGGAGCACTGGAGCACCAGAACCCCTGAACTGCCCTAGAACCTGGGTGCGTTACGAGACCGCTGCATCCCCGGGGTGCGGCGGTCTCGTGCGTTCCAGCACGCCTTGTGCCAGTGGCGGCGGTCGTCGACCCCCGCGTGCTCGGGCCAGGCGACGACGTGCGGGACGCCGTCGGGGATCATCTGGTCGCAGCCTGGGCAGCGGTACGCCTTGCCCTGGGCACTCGCGCCCGCCACGTGCCGTACGCTCCACCGCTCGCCCTGCCAGCTCTCCGCGGACTGCCAGCCGCCGTAACGGCTCTCGCGGTCGTCCTCGGCGCTGCGGCCGGACGAGCCCTCACCCTTGGGTCGGTTGCGACGCGGGGACACAGGACACCTCACGGGGCTATACAGGAAGCAGGTTTGGCGTCCAGCCTACGCGGCAAGCACGCGGGTACCCGTAGGACGGCGAGCCCTACGAGTCCCCCTCCCGGACGCTGGATGACGAGGCACGACGACACACCACGACGCATTCTGCAGACAATCCGCAAATCTCTTCGCCAGGCCGTGTCCTCGTCACGTGTCAGACGGTTATGCCGGGTGGGGGAGCTCCGTGTCGGAGCCAAGGAAGCAGGAAAGTCCATGCGCGTTGGAAGTTTCGTGTTGGGGGCCCAGTTCCCGGGCCAGGGTCAGGGGGAGGCGCTGCACCGCGCGGTCCGCTCGGCCGAGGTGGCCGAGGAGGCGGGTCTCGATTCGGTCTGGCTGGGCGAGCACCACTTCGTGCCGTACGGCACGTGCCCGTCGGCGGTCACGCTCGCCGCTCTGCTGCTGGGCCGCACCCGCCGCATCCGGGTCGGCACGGCGGTCAGCGTACTGCCCACCGTCCACCCCGTCGCCCTCGGCGAACAGGCCGCGCTGCTGCATCTGACGAGCGGCGGCCGCTTCTCCCTGGGCGTGGGCCGCGGCGGCCCGTGGGTCGACCTGGAGGTGTTCGGCTCGGGCCTCGACGCGTACGAGCAGGGGTTCCCGGAATCACTCGATCTGCTGGTCCGCTGGCTGCGCGAACCCTCGGTGGCGGCGGACGGCGAGCGCTTCCACTTCCGCGAAGTGGCCGTCGTACCGCGGCCCTCGGAGGCGCTGACGGAGGCGTCGGGCCCGGAGGTCGTCGTCGCGTGCACCTCGCCTGCGAGCGTGCGGCTGGCCGCCGAGCGCGGACTGCCGATGCTGCTGGGCATGCACGTGGGGGACGAGGAGAAGGCCGAGATGGTCGCCCGCTGGGGGCAGTACGCGCGCGCCGCCGGCCGGTCCGGGGACGAGATCCGGGAAGCGGCGCATGTCTCTGCGGGCGTCTGCCAGATCGCGGACCGGCGCACGGACGCGGTGGAGACGTTGATGAAGGCGATGCCGGGCTGGCTGAAGCAGGGACTCGACGCCCATGTGACGGTGGACGGCCGGGCCCGCAGCATGCGGGACCCGGCGGCGTACACCGAACTCCTCTGCGGGCTGCACCCGGTGGGCATCCCCCGGCTGTGCGTCGACCGCCTCGCGGCGACCAGCGAGCGGACCGGCATCTCGCGCTTCGCCCTCCTCGTCGAGGGCTCCGGCGACCTGGCCGCCACCGAGGAGAACGTACGACGGCTGGGCTCGGAGGTGCTCCCCCACCTCCGGTGAACAGCCCAGCCGACCACGAAGCCTGCCGCTCCCGTACTGCTGATGGCACCTCCCGCGTCAGGAGCGGCAAGCAAGAGGCTCACACGGGTGCCTCAGCAGTCCCGGAACTCAGGGGACTGGTTCAGCACCTGGCTGCGGACCGAGGTGAAGCGGGCGAGCTTCTCGTCGACAGCCGAGTCCAACGGGAACACCGCCACCCGGTGGCAGTTCTGGAAGGCCAGCCGCACACCGAAGTGCCGCTGCAGCGCGCCGCGTATCGCGTCACTCGCGAGCGCGCGCAGCAACTGCCCGCGTGCCTGCTCGTCCGGCGGGGGCGTCTGGTTGTCGGCGAATGCTCCGCCGTCCACCTTCAGCTGGGCCACCAGGGAGCTGACCATCTCCCATGCATAGGGCAGGGAGGTCCGGACGCAGTCGACGAATTCTGCTTCGTCGACCTCGCCTCGCTCGGCCTGTTCGAGTAGGGCCGGTGAGACGTCGAGCGACATGGGTACTCCTCTCGCACCCCCGGAACAACAGGGGTTGCCGGACAGGGAAAGGGAGTTCGCATGCCGAAACACCGCACACGCTGAGTACACGCATCGCGACCTCCCGTTCACTACGGTAGGCAACGGACGGTGACGGCACCAGGAGAATGGGCACATAGGGAACTGCCAGTAGGCACACAATCGGCCACTGTCGAGTAGCCCTCGAACGAGCGGTTACCAGGGCGAATCGCGTGGGTGGTGGGGCGTCGGATAGCGTTGTGCACCATGCGTCTCGTCATCGCCCGGTGCTCCGTGGACTACGCCGGCCGGCTCACCGCCCACCTCCCCTCCGCCCCCCGCCTCATTCTGGTGAAGGCGGACGGCAGCGTCTCCATCCATGCGGACGACCGGGCCTACAAGCCCCTGAACTGGATGTCGCCGCCCTGCACGCTGAAGGAGGACTCGGGGGACTCCGAGGGCGCGGCGAGCGTCTGGACGGTCGTCAACAAGGGCGGCGAGAAGCTCATCATCACGATGGAGGAGATCCTCCACGACTCGTCGCACGAACTCGGCGTCGATCCCGGCCTGATCAAGGACGGCGTGGAAGCACACCTTCAGGAACTGCTCGCCGACCGCATCGAGACCCTCGGCGAGGGCTACACCCTCATCCGCCGCGAGTACATGACCGCCATCGGCCCGGTCGACATCCTGTGCCGGGACGCGGACGGGCAGACCGTCGCGGTGGAGATCAAGCGACGCGGCGAGATCGACGGGGTCGAGCAACTCACGCGCTACCTGGAGCTGTTGAACCGCGACCCGCATCTCGCGCCGGTGCGAGGCGTGTTCGCGGCCCAGGAGATCAAGCCGCAGGCCCGCGTCCTCGCCACGGACCGCGGCATCGGCTGCACGGTCCTCGACTACGACGCGATGCGCGGCATCGAGGACGACAAGCTGCGGCTGTTCTGAGTTCGCGTACGACGACACGAACGCTACGACGACGAGGGCCGGGTTCCTGTGGAAGGAACCCGGCCCTCGTCGTACGCCCGAGGCTCAGATCACCTGGTCCGGCGAGGCCGGAACGGAGGAACCGGAGGAACTGACCGCGCCGGCCGGCGAGGAGGACATCGAACTGCTGGCCGAGTTCGAGGTCGGCGGGGTGGGTTCGGCCGGGGGCGGGGTGGTGGTGTCGGACTGGGACGCCGAGGGTGAGGGCGTCGCCGAGCCCGTACCGCTGCTGGACGACCCGGTGGGCGAAGGCGACCCGGACCCATGCCCAGGCCCGGATGTCGTGCTCGACGACGGTTGGGTCGGCGTACTCGAAGGCCCCCCGCCCCCCGTCCCGTGGGAGCTGCTCGCCCCGGACGACGGCTCCGCCTCCCCGGTGGGTGTGGGGTCGTCGGACGTGCCCATCGTGCCGTCCGGGCCCGGCTCCGTCGGCCTGCTGGTCGCGTCGCCCGTGTCGGCGGAGCCGCTGTCGTCGCTCGGGGTGTCGGAGTCCAGGCCGCCGCCTTCCGCGCCGGTGCTGGCGGTGGGGTTGGCGCCGCCCTGGCGGGTGGGGTCGTGGGCGTCGTTGTCGGAGGTCGCGCCGAGCGTGACGACGGTGCCGAGCACGGCGGCGAGCAGGGCGCCCGCGCCGACCGCGACGAGGTTGCGCTTGGCCAGGCCCTTCAGGCCGCCGCGGCTGTGCCGGGCCGGCGGGGCGGGGGGTTCGCGGCGGGAGACGAGGGTCTCGGCCTCCGGCGGGAACATCGGCAGCGCCGCCTGAACGATGCCGCGCGGCGGGGACACCGACTCCTCGTGGCGGGCGTCGGGCACCTCCTCGGCGGCGGTCGCCGCGGCCAGGCCCGGGACATCGCCCGAGGCGTCGGCGACCAGGGCGAGGGCGCGGCGGCCGGCGACGGTGCCCCGCTTGTCGGCGATGGTGCCGCGCAGGGCGAGGGAGGCCTCCAGCTCGGAGCGGGACCGGTCGAGTTCGCCGGAGCACAGGGCGAGGATGCCGAGCTCGTGGTGGAAGTAGGCGCGGTCGGCGGACTCGCCGGCGAGTCGGGCGGCCTCGGCGCCTTCGTGCAGGCTGCTCTGCCAGGCGCTCCAGTGCAGGCCGGCGGCGAACGCGGGTGCCGCGGTGCGGGCGAGCTGGACGGCGGTGGCTTCCTCGTCCTCGGCGGGTCGGGTCGTGGCGGGGACGACCACGGTGAGGGCGGCGAGGACGGCGTCGGCCTCCGCGCAGACCCGCTCGGGGGTGACCGAGGGATGGCCGGCCCACCAGGCGTAGTGCTGGGCGGCGGTGTGGGCGCGGGCCTCGATGTCGTCGGCGTAGCCGGCGGCCTCCAGCTGGGCCTGGACGCCGGCGGCGAGCCGGTAGCGGGTGCCGACGGGGGAGACGAGTCCGCAGGCGGTGAGTTCGCCGAGGGCCGCGTCGGCGTGGGTGTCGCCGACGAGCGCGGGCAGGTGCGCCTGGTGCGGGACCTCACCGCCGAGGGCGACGGCGAAGCGCAGGGTGGCGCGGGCGGAGGCGCTGAGGCGGGCCGCGAGCAGCGGTGCGGGGGCGGCGGCCTCGCCGAGCGAGGGGAGGGGTATCTCCTCGGCGTCGCCCGCCCCGGCCGCGTCGACGGCGTCGAGGGGTGCGGTGAACGGCCTGGCGTCCTCGAACACGCCGAACGCGTCGACGGCGTCGGCACTGGCCCGCAGCTGGTCGCGCTGCGCGAGCAGGGCGCCGGCCTGGACGAACCTCAGCGGGAGGCCCTCGGACTCGAACCAGAGGTCGCCGGCCCAGTTGGCCTCCTCCTCGGTGAGGACACGGCCGACAGCGCGCTCGATCGCCTCGACGCCGCCCGCGCGGTCCAGTCCGGTGAGGACGACCTCCTCGACGGCGGAGTCCGCGGAGGGCAGCGGGGTGTCCGGGGTCACGCCGAGCAGGAAGGCGCACTCGGGGGTCGCATCGAGCAGTTCGTCGAGGGCGGCGCCGCCGAGGCCGAGGTCGTCGACGACGACGACCGCGCCGATCTCGCGGACGAAGGCGCGCAGGTCATCGTCGTCGGGGCGGTGGCGGGGGGCGTCGTATACCGCGTGGAAGAGGTCGTGCAGCAGCTCGGAGGTGGTGCGGCCGAGGCCGGTGAGACGGACGACGCCGTCGGGGGCGAGGTCCTCGCAGTCCTCGGCGACGAGGTCGAGGAGGCTGGTGCGGCCGGAGCCGGGAGCGCCGGTGAGGCGGACCGAGCGGCCGCGGGCGAGGAGGCGGACCAGCTGTTCGCGTTCGTCCTGGCGGCCCAGGAGCGGCCTCGCGGGCCGGGCCGGGCCCGCGGGGGCGGGCGGCCGGGCGGCGCGCTCGGCCTCGGCGCGCTGCTCGGGGGTGCGCTTGGCGGGCCGTTCGGATCGCTCGGTGGGCGGGCAGAGCTCTATCTCGCTGCCGTCGACCGGGTTGACCGTGAGCAGGTGTGCGCCGGCGACGAGCCGCACCGTGCGGGCCTGGGCCGGCGTGTGCTGGCCGAAGTCGGGTGTCAGGGGGTCCCTGGAGGGGCGCGGGCGCGGCGCTTGGCCGTCGTCTTCGCGGCCGTACTCCTCGGGTCCCCGGGTGTTCGGGTCCATAGGTCAAGCCCCCCAAAAGCGTCGTGTGGCGGTAGCCCCTCCCGGCCTTGCCGCACACTGCGCTGTCGCTTCTGGTCCGGTGCCCGCTCGAGGGCTGAGGGCGGCGGGCAGACGAACCGTAAACCTTCGCACAGTATCTACGACAGCCCGGGGTGCCGGGCCGCCCGATGCGTCACAGTCTTATGAGGATTGCGCCCCTCGCACGTTTCCCGCCGCAGGCCACGCCCCTGATGGGTCACACCCGGGGCAGGGACTCCACGCCGATGCCGCCCTCGATCGCGAGGATCCGGTGCAGCCGGGTGGCCACCAGCAGTCGTTGCATCTGCGGCGGTACGTCGCGCAGCACCAGACGTCGGCCGCAGCGGCCGGCCCGTCGGTGGACGCCCATGATGACGCCGAGTCCGGTGGCGTCCCAGGAGTCCAGCTCGGACAGGTCGAGCACCAGGTCGCCGACTCCGTCGTCGACGGCCGTGTGCAGGACCGTACGGGCGTCCGCCGCGCTGACGACGTCGAGGCGGCCCCCGACGACCAGCTCGACGTGGTCGCCCCTGATGTGCATAGCGCTCCCCTAAGCGTGCGTCTCGTGCTCCGCGGTGTGGTGTCCGGTGGTGCAACCTCTGACTGAACCTCTGACTGCGCAAGACGGTCGGAGGTTGCCGTCTGTGAGCGAACCGATACCGAATTCACCCGCAGGGGTGAGGCCTATGGGGCCTGTGCGGTTTCGGTGCCTGTAGAAGCCCTGCCCGCTCACGCGTCCGATGTCACCGGCGTCAACCATCCGGCGCAGCCGCTCCGGTGGCCTGTCCGTATGCCTCTCGGCGGGAGATTAGCGGGCGGGAGGCGCTGTGTGACCGGTTAGTAACGCGTTTCACGTCTCAGGGCGTGAGACGCCGGTCACGTCGTCAAATCCTGTCCGATTCACGCCGATTGAACCGTAAGTGACCAGGTGCCGGCGGCAGTGACGAACGGAACGGAACGCGACGTCGGGGACGGTCTAGATTGGCCGCATGGTCAATCTGACGCGTATCTACACCAGGACCGGCGACCAGGGCACCACCGCCCTCGGCGACATGAGCCGGGTCGCCAAGACCGACCTCAGGATCGCCGCGTACGCCGACGCCAACGAGGCGAACGCGGCGATCGGCACGGCGCTCGCGCTGGGCGGACTGGACGAGGAGCTCGTCAAGGTCCTCACCCGCGTCCAGAACGACCTGTTCGACGTGGGCGCGGACCTGTCGACGCCGGTGGTGGAGAACCCCCAGTTCCCTCCGCTGCGGGTGGAGCAGTTCTACATCGACCGTCTGGAGGCGGACTGCGACCGCTTCAACGAGCGACTGGAGAAGTTGCGCTCGTTCATCCTCCCGGGCGGCACCCCGGGCGCTGCCCTCCTCCATCAGGCCTGCACGGTCGTCCGGCGGGCCGAACGCTCCACCTGGGCCGCGCTGGAGGCGCACGGTGAGGTGATGAACCCGCTCACCGCGACCTACCTCAACCGCCTCTCGGACCTGCTGTTCATTCTCGCCCGCACCGCCAACAAGGCGGTCGGCGACGTGCTCTGGGTGCCGGGTGGGGAGCGCTGACGCTTCGGCTATCGCATCTTGGCCGGTTCACGCTTAGGTTCCCGCTTCGGGAACAGTGTGTAGCTCGCGGCGATGACGACGTTGATGCCGATGACGAACAGCATCCGCTGCTGCCACGCCCGCAGTGAGCCGGTCTCGCCGTCGCCGCCGACGTACCAGACGGCTGCCTGGAGCAGGGCCGCGGCGACCAGCGCGGCGAGGATCCAGCGGGCCGCGACCTTCCACTCGTGAACGGCGCGGGCCTTGCCGTACTTCGGCGGTCGCGCGGGCGGCGGGCCGCCGACGAAGCGGTGGGCGACGCGGGCGTCGACCCACTGGATCGTGGAGTGGCCGAGGCCCACGGTGAAGCCGATGTAGACGGCGGCGAGGCCGTGCCGCCAGTCCGGCTCGGCGCCGTTCTTGAGGTCGATCGCGGTCACCGCGAACAGCACGACCTCCAGCAGCGGTTCGCACAGCAGCAGGGCCAGGCCCAGACGCGGCATCCGGAACACGTACCGGAAGGCCAGCCCGGCGGCCAGCAGCACCCAGAAGGCCACCTCGCAGGCGATGATCAGTCCGACGATCACGGTTCGCTCCTCTTCTCGCTCACCGTTCCAGGCTCCCGTGCGGGAGAGCACCTCTCGTCGTCGGCGGTGACGAACTCGCGGTACATCGAAAGATGCAGTTCGGGACCGTCCCCGGGGGGCAGGCGGAGGGGTCGCCGGCCGTGTTGGATGGAGGGCATGGCCGTACGACGACTGCCCCGCCCGCATCGCTTCGACGTGTACATCGCGGTCGGCGGGCTGCTCGGCGGGCTGCTGCTGGTGGCCCTGCGGCTGGCCACCAGGCCGTCCCGCGATCCGGTGACGCTGTTCGACGGCCCGTGGCCGGTGCTGCTGCCGCTGACCGTGATGGCCGGCTGCGAGCTGGTGCGGCGGACGGCTCCGCGCGCGGCCCTGCTGACGGCCACCGCCGCGGTCACCGCGGACGTCGTGACCCAGGGCAACCTGTCCACCGTACTGATGTTCACCGACATCATGTACGCGGCCGTGCTGTACGGCCCGCTCGCGTCGGCCCGCCGTATCCAGTGGATCACCGGGCTGCTCTCGGTGGCCGGGACGCTGGTGCCGTACGCGGTGTGGCGGGTGCCGGAGGCGCTGCTGATAGGCGTGGTCGTCGGCGTCGTGGCGTATGCGCCCGCCGCCACCGGGTGGATCGTGCGCAATCACCGGGACGCCGCCGAGGCCGCCCGGCTGCGCGCCGAACAGATCGCGCTGCTCGCGGAGATGGACCGCGCCCAGGCCGTCGTGACCGAACGGGCGCGGATGGCACGGGAGTTGCACGACATGGTCGCCAATCACCTCTCCGCGATCGCCATCCACTCGACGGCGGCCCTCTCCCTCGACGACCCGGACACCTCCCGGCAGGCCCTGTCGGTGATCCGCGAGAACAGCGTGGAGGGGCTGGCGGAGATGCGGCGGCTGATCGGGATCCTGCGTGACGGCAGTGGGGACCACGAGCCGGCCGCGGCCCCCACTCTCGACGGCCTGGAGGCCCTGGTCGACGGGGCCCTCGCCAACGGCCTGGACGTCGGTCTCGACGCGGAGCACGGTCAGGTTCCCGCCCCCGTCGAACTCGCCGCCTACCGCATCGTCCAGGAGTCGCTGACCAACGCGCTGAAGCACGCGTGCCCCGGCCGGGTCACCGTCGCCCTCGTGCAACGCGACGGCATGCTCGACGTGCGGGTGCGCAGCCCGTACGGCCATCGGGACGGGCCGCGCGCGCCGGGTTCGGGCGCCGGGCTGGTGGGAATGCGGGAGCGGGCCGCGCTGTTGGGCGGCACGTTCGACGCCGGGCCGGAGGGCTCCCGCTGGACGGTGCGTGCCACGTTCCCCCTCGTGGAAGGAGAGCTCGTATGAGCTCCGCCATCCGGGTCCTGGTCGCCGAGGACCAGTCCGCCGTGCGCGCCGGACTCGTCCTCATCCTGCGCAGTGCGCCCGACATCGAGGTGGTCGGCGAGGCGGCGGACGGCGAGCAGGCGGTGGCGCTGGCCCGGGAGTTGCGGCCCGATCTGGTGTTGATGGACGTCCAGATGCCGCGGCTCGACGGGGTGTCGGCGACCCGGAAGGTGGTCGAGGAGGGCCTCGCCGACGTCCTGGTGCTGACCACGTTCGACCTGGACGCATATGTGTTCGGGGCGCTGCGGGCGGGTGCGGCCGGGTTTCTGCTGAAGAACACGGAGGCGCGGGATCTGCTGGCGGCGGTCCGCACGGTGGCGGGCGGGGAAGGGCTGATCGCCCCGGCCGTGACCCGCCGGCTGATCGCCGAGTTCGCCGCGAAGCCGGTCCGGGAGCCGAGGGCCGACCCCGCCGTCCTCGACTCGCTCACCCGACGCGAGCGCGAGGTGCTGGCCTGTCTCGGCGAGGGGCTGTCCAACGCGGGGATCGCCGTGCGGCTGGACATGGCGGAGGCGACGGTGAAGACGCACGTCAGCCGGTTGCTGGGGAAGCTGGAGCTGCGCAGCCGGGTGCAAGCGGCGGTGCTGGCACAGGAGTTGGGGATCCGGGGCTGACCGGTACGACTCGACGGGCGCCCACGACGAGAGTGGTCCAGACCTATTGACCTGTGGTCCAGACCTTTCTATTCTCGCGGCACCGTGGGCGTGAAGGCTCAGTCACGCCCCCCGACTCCCCCGAGGAGGCGCAGGATGCGCTTCAGACACAGAGCCGCGGCAGGGTTCGCGACGCTGTTGCTCCCACTGGCCGGACTGGTCGGCCTCGCGAGCCCCGCCCAGGCCGCGAGCACCGCCACCGCCACCTACACCAAGGCCTCCGACTGGGGCACCGGCTTCGAGGGCAGATGGACGGTGAAGAACACCGGCACCACCGCCGTCAGTTCATGGACCGTCGAATGGGACTTCCCCTCCGGCACGTCCGTCACCTCCGCCTGGGACGCCGACGTCACGTCCGCCGGCACCCACTGGACCGCCAAGAACAAGTCCTACAACGGCTCCATCGCCCCCGGCGCCTCCGTCTCCTTCGGGTTCAACGGCGCGGGTTCCGGTTCGCCCTCCAACTGCATGCTGAACGGCGACAGTTGTGACGGCACGACCGTCCCGGGCGACGCCTCCCCCACGGCCCCCGGCACCCCCACCGCCTCCGCCGTCACCGACACCTCGGTGAAACTGACCTGGTCCCCCGCCACCGACGACAAGGGCGTCAAGAACTACGACGTCCTGCGCGACGGCGCCAAGGTCGCCACCGTCACGACGACCTCGTACACCGACACCGGCCTGAGCGCCGGCACCGACTACTCCTACACCGTGCGGGCCCGCGACACCGCCGACCAGAGCGGCCCGGTCAGCGGCGCGGTCGCGGTCCACACCACGGGCGGCGGCACCAATCCCCCGACCACCGGAAACAAGGTGAAACTCGGTTACTTCACCGAGTGGGGCATCTACGGCCGGAACTACAACGTCAAGAACCTCGTGACGTCCGGCTCGGCAGCGAAGATCACCCACATCAACTACGCCTTCGGCAACGTCACGAACGGCCAGTGCGCGATCGGCGACTCCTACGCCGACTACGACAAGGCCTTCACCGCCGACCAGTCCGTCAGCGGCGTCGCCGACACCTGGGACCAGCCGCTGCGCGGCAACTTCAACCAGCTGCGACAGCTGAAGGCCAAGTACCCGAACATCAAGGTGCTGTGGTCCTTCGGCGGCTGGACCTGGTCCGGCGGCTTCGCCCAGGCCGCCGCCAACCCGGCCGCGTTCGCCCAGTCCTGCTACAACCTGGTCGAGGACCCGCGCTGGGCCGACGTCTTCGACGGCATCGACATCGACTGGGAGTACCCCAACGCCTGCGGCCTGTCCTGCGACACCTCCGGCGCCGCGGCCTTCAAGAACCTGATGTCCGCGCTGCGTGCCAAGTTCGGCACCGGCAACCTGGTCACCGCGGCCACCACCGCCGACGGCTCCTCCGGCGGCAAGATCGACGCCGCCGACTACGCGGGCGCGGCGCAGTACGTCAACTGGTACAACGTGATGACGTACGACTTCTTCGGCGCATGGGCCGCACAGGGCCCGACGGCCCCGCACTCGCCGCTCACCTCGTACAGCGGCATCCCGACGGCCGGGTTCACCACGGCCGACGCGATGGCCAAGTTCAAGGCGAAGGGCGTCCCTGCGAACAAGCTGCTCATCGGCATCGGCTTCTACGGCCGCGGCTGGACCGGCGTCACCCAGGACGCCCCGGGCGGCACGGCCACCGGCCCGGCGGCGGGCACCTACGAGCAGGGCATCGAGGACTACAAGGTCCTCAAGACGTCCTGCCCGGCCACCGGCACCATCGCCGGCACGGCCTACGCGCACTGCGGCAGCAACTGGTGGTCCTACGACACCCCGGCCACCATCGCAGGGAAGATGACCTGGGCCAAGAACCAGGGCCTGGGCGGCGCGTTCTTCTGGGAGTTCAGCGGTGACACCGCGAGCGGCGAGCTGGTGAAGGCCATCAGCAACAACCTGTAGGACCGCCACCCGTTGAGCCGCTGAGCCGCTAAGCGACGTTGACGCGCTGTCCGGGCGGGGCTGCCTCCAGCCACGCGAGAAACCCGGTCAGCGCGTCTTCGCTCATGGCGAGTTCGAGGCGCGTGCCCCGGTGCAGACAGACCAGGACGACGGCGTCGGACAGCAGCGCCAGCTCCTCCTCGCCCTCGGGAAGCCGGCGGCCGGCCACCTCGATCGAGCCGCGCTCCAGCACCCGGCGCGGACGGTAGGCGTAGGAGAAGACGCGGTACCACTCGATGCGGTCGCCGTTGTAGCGGGCGACCCCGTAACTCCAGCCTTTTCCGCTGGTGTCCGGTTTCTCGGGTACGTCCCAGCGCAGGGAACAGTCGAAGGTGCCGCCGGAACGCTGGATGAGTCTGCGACGCAGACCGAAGACGAACAGCCCCAGCGCCCCCAGGGCCACGACGATTCCGCACACAGTCAGAGCGAGGACCATCGACACCGACCTCCTCGTCTCCTAGGTACCGAAAATAGGTAACGGAACGGAAAAAACATCCAGATCTGCCTCAGCCGCGGGGGGGGGGGGGGGGGGGGGGGGGCGCCCCCCGGGGGGGTGTGGGTGTGGAGGTAGGGGGGGC
>NZ_JBITJV010000027.1:67442-131170 GCF_044460385.1 Streptomyces sp. NPDC050121
AAGACAAAACAACCAAAAAAAACCAACCCCAAAAAAAACCCCCCCCCCCCCCCCCCCCCCCGCCGGCCCCCCCCCCCCCCCCCCCCCCCCCCCCGCGGCTGAGTGACGTCATGCAGGCTCGCGGGTCAGCGCGTCGCCGCCGCACGCAGTCGTACGTCCGCGCGGCGCTCGGCGGCGGCGTCGCCCTCCGCCTTCGCGCGCTCGAGCTCGCGCTCCACGCGCTGGACGTCGATCTCGTCCGACAGCTCGGCGATCTCGGCCAGCAGCGACAGCTTGTTGTCCGCGAACGAGATGAAACCGCCGTGCACCGCGGCGACGACCGTTCCACCATCACTCGTACGGATGGTCACCGGGCCCGACTCCAGCACACCGAGCAGCGGCTGGTGACCGGGCATGACGCCGATGTCGCCGGACGTGGTGCGCGCGACGACCAGGGTGGCCTCGCCGGACCAGACCTCTCGGTCGGCCGCAACCAGCGCGACGTGCAGCTCAGCAGCCAAGGTGGCTCCTCGGGTCACCACCCGGCGGGTCTTGCCGGGTGTTGGTTACAAGTCTAAGGGGCGTGCGTGAGGGGGCGGGACGCGCCCGCCCCCTCACCAGAACTCAGGGAGTTCAGGAGACGCCCAGCTCCTTGGCGTTGGCCTTCAGGTCCTCGATACCGCCACAGAGGAAGAACGCCTGCTCGGGGAAGTGGTCGTACTCGCCGTCGATGATCGCGTTGAACGCGGTGATCGACTCGTCCAGCGGGACGTCCGACCCGTCGACGCCGGTGAACTGCTTGGCGACGTGGGTGTTCTGGGACAGGAAGCGCTCCACGCGACGGGCACGGTGGACGGTGAGCTTGTCCTCCTCGCCCAGCTCGTCGATACCGAGGATCGCGATGATGTCCTGGAGGTCCTTGTACTTCTGCAGCACCGTCTTGACGCGCATCGCGGTGTTGTAGTGGTCCGCCGCGATGTAGCGCGGGTCCAGGATGCGGGACGTGGAGTCCAGCGGGTCCACGGCCGGGTAGATGCCCTTCTCCGAGATCGGACGGGAGAGCACCGTCGTCGCGTCGAGGTGGGCGAACGTGGTGGCCGGAGCCGGGTCGGTCAGGTCGTCCGCGGGGACGTAGATCGCCTGCATCGAGGTGATCGAGTGACCACGGGTCGAGGTGATGCGCTCCTGGAGGAGACCCATCTCGTCGGCCAGGTTCGGCTGGTAACCCACCGCGGAGGGCATCCGGCCGAGCAGGGTCGACACCTCGGAACCGGCCTGCGTGAAGCGGAAGATGTTGTCGATGAAGAACAGCACGTCCTGCTTCTGCACATCGCGGAAGTACTCCGCCATGGTCAGACCGGCCAGGGCCACGCGCAGACGGGTGCCCGGGGGCTCGTCCATCTGGCCGAAGACCAGGGCGGTCTTGTCGATGACGCCCGAGTCGGCCATCTCCTCGATGAGGTCGTTGCCCTCACGGGTGCGCTCACCGACACCGGCGAACACGGAGACACCGTCGTGGTTGTTGGCGACGCGGTAGATCATCTCCTGGATGAGCACCGTCTTGCCGACGCCGGCACCGCCGAACAGACCGATCTTGCCGCCCTTGACGTACGGGGTCAGCAGGTCGATGACCTTGACGCCGGTCTCGAACATCTCGGTCTTCGACTCGAGCTCGTCGAAGCGCGGGGCCTTGCGGTGGATGGACCAGCGCTCGCCCTCGTAGGTCTCGTCGACGTTCAGCACCTCACCGAGGGTGTTGAACACCTTGCCCTTGGTGAAGTCGCCGACCGGGACGGTGATGCCCGTACCCGTGTCGGTGACCGCGGCCTGGCGGACCAGACCGTCGGTGGGCTGCATCGAGATGGTGCGGACCAGGCCGTCACCCAGGTGCTGGGCGACCTCCAGGGTCAGCGTCTTCTTCTCGCCGGCGAGGGCCGGGTCGGCCACCTCGACGTGAAGGGCGTTGTAGATCTCCGGCATGGCGTCGACGGGGAATTCCACGTCGACGACCGGGCCGATGACCCGGGCGACGCGGCCCGTGGCAACGGCCGTCTCAACTGTCGTCGTCATTACCTGTCACTCCCCGCGGTCGCGTCGGCCAAGGCTGCGGAGCCACCGACGATCTCGCTGATTTCCTGGGTGATTTCGGCCTGGCGGGCCGCGTTGGCGAGGCGGGAGAGCGTCTCGATGAGCTCTCCGGCGTTGTCGGTCGCCGACTTCATCGCGCGCCGCGTGGCGGCGTGCTTCGAAGCTGCCGACTGGAGGAGAGCGTTGTAGACGCGGCTCTCCACATAGCGCGGCAGAAGGGCGTCGAGGACGTCCTCCGCCGAGGGCTCGAAGTCGTACAGCGGAAGGATCTCGCCCTTCGGCGCCGCGGACTCCGTGGCCACCTCGTCGAGGCTGAGCGGCAGCAGACGGTCGTCGAGCGCCGTCTGCGTCATCATCGAGACGAACTCGGTGAAGACGATGTGGATCTCGTCCACGCCGCCGTCCGCCGTGTCCTTCTCGATGGCCTCGATCAGGGGGGCCGCGACCTTCTTGGCGTCCGCGTACGACGGCTCGTCCGTGAAGCCCGACCACGACGACGCGACCTTGCGCTCGCGGAAGTTGTAGTGCGCGAGACCACGTCGGCCGACGATGTACGTGTCGACCTGCCTGCCCTCGGCCTCGAGGCGCGCCGTCAGCTGCTCCGCGGCCTTGATGGCGTTGGAGTTGAAGGCGCCGGCGAGACCACGGTCGCTCGTCAGGAGCAGCACCGCGGACCGCACGACCGTCTCGGCCTGCGTGGTCAGCGCGTGCTTCGTGTTCGAGCCGGTACCGACCGCCGTGACCGCGCGGGTGAGCTCGGTCGCGTACGGCGCGGAGGCCGCCACCTTGCGCTGCGCCTTGACGACACGCGAGGCGGCGATCATCTCCATCGCCTTGGTGATCTTCTTGGTCGCGGTGACGGATCGGATGCGACGCTTGTAGACCCGGAGCTGGGCTCCCATGAGTCAGGTCCCTTCCTTACGTCACTTGGCCGCGGCCGGGGCGTCCTCGCCGAGAAGCTTGCCGTCCGAGGTCTCGAACTGCTTCTTGAACTCGGCGATCGCGTCGGCAACAGCGATGAGGGTGTCGTCCGACATCTTGGCGCCCTCCTTGATGGAGGTCATGAGGCCCTGCTCCTTGCGGTGCAGGTACTCCAGCAGCTCCGTCTCGAAGCGGCGGATGTCGGCGACCGGAACGTCGTCCATCTTGCCGGTGGTGCCGGCCCACACGGAGACGACCTGGTCCTCGGTCCGCATCGGCTGGTACTGCGGCTGCTTGAGCAGCTCGACCAGGCGCTGGCCACGCTCCAGCTGGGACTTCGACGCGGCGTCCAGGTCGGAACCGAAGGCGGCGAAGGCCTCCAGCTCACGGTACTGGGCGAGGTCGAGGCGCAGTCGGCCGGACACCTGGCGCATCGCCTTGTGCTGGGCGGAGCCGCCGACGCGGGACACCGAGATACCGACGTTCAGGGCCGGACGCTGGCCGGCGTTGAACAGGTCGGACTCCAGGAAGCACTGGCCGTCGGTGATGGAGATGACGTTGGTCGGGATGAACGCCGAGACGTCGTTGGCCTTCGTCTCGACGATCGGCAGACCGGTCATCGAGCCGGCGCCCAGGTCGTCGGAGAGCTTCGCGCAGCGCTCCAGCAGACGGGAGTGCAGGTAGAAGACGTCACCCGGGTAGGCCTCACGGCCCGGCGGGCGGCGCAGCAGCAGCGACACGGCGCGGTAGGCGTCGGCCTGCTTCGAGAGGTCGTCGAAGATGATGAGGACGTGCTTGCCCTCGTACATCCACTGCTGACCGATGGCCGAACCGGTGTACGGCGCCAGGTACTTGAAGCCGGCCGGGTCGGACGCCGGGGCGGCGACGATGGTCGTGTACTCCAGCGCGCCGGCCTCTTCGAGGGCGCCACGCACGGAGGCGATGGTCGAGCCCTTCTGGCCGATGGCGACGTAGACGCAGCGGACCTGCTTCTTCACGTCACCGGAGCGCCAGTTGTCACGCTGGTTGATGATCGTGTCGACGGCCAGGGCGGTCTTGCCGGTCTGGCGGTCACCGATGATCAGCTGACGCTGACCACGGCCGATCGGGGTCATCGCGTCGACGGCCTTGTAGCCGGTCTCCATCGGCTCGTGCACCGACTTACGGGCCATGACACCCGGAGCCTGGAGCTCCAGGGCACGGCGGCCGGACGTCTCGATCTCGCCGAGGCCGTCGATCGGGTTGCCGAGCGGGTCGACGACGCGGCCGAGGTAGCCCTCGCCCACCGCGACCGACAGGACCTCACCGGTACGGGTGACCGGCTGGCCCTCCTCGATACCGCTGAACTCACCGAGGACGACGGCGCCGATCTCGCGCTCTTCCAGGTTGAGCGCGAGGCCGAGGGTGCCGTCCTCGAACTTCAGCAGTTCGTTGGCCATGGCCGAGGGCAGGCCCTCGACCTTCGCGATGCCGTCGCCGGCAAGGGTGACCGTACCGACCTCCTCGCGCGAGGCCGCGTCCGGCTTGTACGACTGGACAAAGTTCTCCAGCGCGTCCCGGATCTCCTCCGGCCGGATCGTGAGCTCCGCCATCTGGGTTCCCTGCTCTCCTTGTTGGGCCCGAAGTTTCACTTTGGGGGGATGGGGACTCCCCCCTGAAAGAGGTGAATCCTCTGCACGGCCCAACCAGGGCCGCCATCAGTTCGTACTGCGGTCTTGAGTTGCTGCTAGCTCGCCATGCGGCGGGCGGCGTCCTCGATGCGGTCCGCGAGGGAGCCGTTGATCACCTCGTCGCCGACCTGCACCCGGATCCCGCCGAGGACCTCGGGGTCCACGTCGAGGTTGAGGTGCATCGGGCGGCCGTAGAGCTTCGCGAGGGCGGCGCCGAGGCGCTGCTTCTGCGGGTCGCTCAGCGGCAGTGCCGAGGTGACGACGGCGACCATGCGGTCCCGGCGCTCCGCGGCGAGCTTGGACAGGGCCTCGAGGCCCGCTTCCAGGCTACGTCCCCGGGGCGCGGTCACGAGGCGCGTCACCAGTCGCTCGGTGGCCGCGTCGGCCCGGCCGCCGAGCAGGCTGCTCAGCAGCTCGCTCTTGGCCGAGACGGTGGCCTTCCGGTCGGTCAGTGCGGCGCGCAGCCCGGTGCTGGAGGAGACGATCCGCCCGAAGCGGAACAGCTCGTCCTCGACGTCGTCGAGCGTGCCGGCCTGCTGTGCGGCGGTGAGGTCGGCGATGTTCGCCAGCTCCTCCAGCACGTCCACCAGGTCGCGGGACTGCGACCAGCGGGAACGCACCGTGCCGGACACCAGATCGGCGGTGGTGGCGCTGATCTGGGCGCCGAGGAGGCGCTGGACCAGGTCGGCCTTGGCGTCGCCCGCCTGCGCCGGGTCGGTGAAGACCCTGCGCAGGCCGACCTCGCGGTCGAGCAGCGCGGTGACGGCCGCCAGCTCGCCGGCCAGCTGCGCCGCGTCCACGGACGTGGAGTCCGTGAGCGCGTCGAGACGCTCACGGGCTGCTGCGAATGCCTCGCGGCTCGCTCCGTGTGCGGTCATCGAGACGCCTCGGCCTTCTCCTCGAGCTCGTCGAGGAAGCGGTCGATGACGCGGCTCTGGCGGGCGTGGTCCTCGAGGGACTCGCCGACGAGCTTGCCGGCCAGTTCAGTGGCGAGCTTGCCGACGTCCTGACGCAGCGCGGACGCGGCGGCCTTGCGGTCCGCCTCGATCTGGCTGTGTCCGGCGGCGACGATCTCCTCGCGCTGGCGCTGGCCTTCCGCGCGCATCTCTGTGATGAGCGCGGCGCCCTGCTCCTGTGCCTCCTGGCGCAGTCGCGCGGCCTCGTGACGGGCCTCGGCAAGCTGTGCCTTGTACTGCTCCAGAACGCTCTGAGCCTCGGTCCGAGCAATCTCGGCCTGTTCGATCCCGCCCTCGATGGCGTCGCGGCGCTCTTCCAGAACCTTGTTGATGTTCGGAAGGAGCTTCTTGCCCAGGACGAAGAACACGATCGCGAACGCGATCAGACCGATGACGAGCTCGGGGATCTCCGGGATCAGAGGATTCTGGGACTCCTCCTCAGCCGCGATTTGCAGCAAG
Source organism: Streptomyces sp. NPDC050121 (assembly GCF_044460385.1). NCBI lineage: Bacteria > Bacillati > Actinomycetota > Actinomycetes > Kitasatosporales > Streptomycetaceae > Streptomyces > Streptomyces sp. NPDC050121. The sequence goes on from NZ_JBITJV010000027.1 coordinate 73,516, forward strand.
GGCGAGATCACATCAGTTCCTTCCGTGGAATTCTCTCGTCGGCCGAGACCGTCAGGCAGACGGGTAGACGAAGCCCATGACCAGACCGATCAGGGCGAGCGCCTCACAGAGCACGAAGCCGAGGATCTGGTTCTGGCGGATGAGGCCGGCGGCCTCGGGCTGGCGGGCCAGCGCCTGGGTGCCGTTACCGAAGATGATGCCAACGCCGACGCCGGGGCCGATGGCCGCGAGACCGTAGCCGATGGCAGCGAGGTTGCCCTTGATTTCGACCGCGGCGAGGGTGTCGAGAGCGGACATGCCGTAACTTCCTTCTCTTTACACAGGCCGGTGGGGGTTGGCCACCGGAAGTTCAGGGGATGGTGATCAGCGTGCTCAGTGGTGCTCGGCGAGCGCGCCCTGGATGTAGCTGGAGGACAGGAGGATGAAGACGTAGGCCTGGAGGGCCTGGATGAACAGCTCGAAGACCGTCATCACGAGCACCATCAGGAACGAGACCGCCGAGTAGGCGATGCCGATGCCGTTGAGCAGGTACCAGGTTCCGATGGTGAAGATCAGGATCAGCACGTGGCCGGCGAACATGTTGGCGAAGAGCCGGACGGCGTGCGTGAAGGGCCGGATGAACACGTTCGAGAGGAACTCGAAGAACATGACCATCGGGAACACGGGGCCGAGCGAACGGTCGTAGCCGGTGATGTTCTTGAAGCCGCCGACGAAGCCGTGGCGCTTGAACGTGATGCTCATCCACACGATGTAGACGAGCGCGGCGAGACCGGCCGGGAAGGCGATGACCGCCGTGGCCGGGAACTGGGCGACCGGGACGATCGACCAGAGGTTCATGATCCAGATGAAGAAGAACAGCGAGAACATCAGCGGGACGTACTTCTCGCCCTCGCGCTTGCCGATCGTCTCGTAGACGACCCCGCGGCGTACGAAGTCGTAGCCGGCCTCGCCGATCATCTGGAGCTTGCCCGGAACCAGCTTCGGCTTGTTGAAGGCGGCCCAGAAGAATCCGATGACGAGGACGGTGCTCACCAGCGAGAGCAGCATCGGCTTGTTGAATTCGATGCCGCCGACGGTGAAGAGCGGCTCGAACATGAACGAGTGCAGGCCGGGGGTCGGGAAACCGCACCCGTCGAAAATATGACAGTCGGTCTCGAAGGCGAGCGTCTTGGCGTTACTCACCGCGAGCTCCTTCAGCGTGGCGCATGGGTACGGCAACCTCGATGTGTCGGCGCGGCCTGCGACCGCGGGACGGCACTGGACTGGACTTGCGGATAAGGGGGCGGCGACTGGGCTCCGAACCGTGAGACGTCACAGGCACGCTTGCCGCCCGCGCCAGCTCTGCCGCAGTTGTGGCGAGACCATAGCAAAAGAGCGGAAGTCCCTTTACACCGGCCCTACAGGTCACGACGACGTCCGAGCGGAATCCGGCTCGACGTAGAGGATCTTGGCTTTCATGTGCGAGCGCACCTGGGCCGCCATCCACACCAGGGTGGACGCGAGCAGCGTGAAGGCGAAGCATTTCGGGTTGAAGGCCGAGGTCCCCTTGAACGTGATCAGCACGATCATCAGCAGCAGGATCTGGGTGGTGTAGAGCAACAGCCCCATCGACTGGAACAGATGAGGAAGTTGGCGCGCGGTGCGCAGCAGCACCACCAGTCCGCCGCCCATGAACAGCAGCACGAGTACCGCGCCGAGGACGGCGCCGAGCGCTCCCTTGCCGCCGGCAACGGCGGCGCTCACCGCGACTCCCGCCGCACCCGCGAGCGCGGTGGGCAGGGCACAGTGCAGGAGCGTTCGTACGTCGTTGGACTGCATGGCGGCAACTCCGCATTCAAGGGGGGCAGGTGTCGTCATGGACGAGCGTAGTCCCGGCCCGAGGGGCGAGAGACCTCACGCCACCTCGCTCCGAAAGACCGTCGCACTGAGGCCTTTCGGCTCTATCCGGGGGTTCTCGTGAACCGTATCACAAACTATTTGATGAGGTCTTTACCTGGAAGGTGTGCTCGGCGTCACACATGAGAGTGACAGTGCGCGTCTGTGCAGGAACCGGGGGAGGTTGTCTGGTAATGGGGGACTTTGCCCCCTCCCGCTTCTCCCACGAGTTGGCAATGCTCTAGTCAGATTCTTACCTTGGAGCTGCGGCGGCCACCGATCGCGGTCGCCCCGTTGACCCTCGCCACACCCACCCCGACCGGCGTCTGCGGCTCCTCGGCGACGGCGGCCGGACAGAGCGCGGGCTGCTCCTGCGCGGCGGCCACGGCGGCACGACGGCGTCGGTAGCGCGGCGGGACGAAGGCCTCGGCCCAACGCGGCGCACGCGGCGTGAAGCGCGGAAGCAGAAGCAGCGCCAGCCCGATCGCACTGAGGAACACCACACCCAGCACGATCCACATGGAAGCCGAGTTGACCGAATAGGCGAGCGCCCCGAACCCGATCAACGCCGACCAGAAGTACATGATCAGCACCGCGCGGCTGTGCGAGTGGCCGATCTCCAGCAGCCGGTGGTGCAGATGCCCGCGGTCCGCCGCGAACGGCGACTTGCCGCGCCAGGTGCGGCGCACGATCGCCAGGATCAGGTCGGCGGCCGGGATCGCGATGATCGTCAGCGGCATCAGCAGCGGGATGTAGACCGGCACCATCTGGTGGACCGCGTTGCGCTCGGACCCGGAGAACAGCTTCATCACATCGGGGTCGACCTGGCCCGTCACGGAGATCGCGCCCGCGGCCAGCACCAGCCCGATCAGCATCGAGCCCGAGTCACCCATGAAGATCCGCGCCGGATGCATGTTGTGCGGCAGGAAGCCCAGACACATCCCCATCAGGATCGCCGCGAACAGCGTCGCCGGGGCGGCGGCCTCGATGCCGTACGAGTACCAGATGCGGTAGGCGTACATGAAGAACGCGGCCGCCGCGATGCACACCATGCCGGCGGCGAGACCGTCGAGGCCGTCGACGAAGTTGACCGCGTTGATGGTGATGACGACCAGGGCCACCGTGAGCAGGGTGCCCTGCCACTGGGTCAGCGCGACCGTGCCCACGGTCGGGATGGGCAGCCACAGGATCGTCAGACCCTGCATCACCATCACACCCGCGGCGATCATCTGCGCGCCCAGCTTGATCAGGGCGTCGATCTCGAACTTGTCGTCCAGGACGCCGATCAGCCAGATCAGCGCGGCTCCCGAGAGCAGGGCGCGCGGCTCGTTCGACTTCTCGAAGACCTCGTTGAGGTTGGTGAGATGGTCGGCGACCAGCAGACCGGCGCACAGGCCGAAGAACATGGCGATCCCGCCGAGTCGCGGAGTCGGTTCCCGGTGCACGTCACGGGCCCTGATCTCCGGCATCGCTCCGGCCACGATCGCGAACTTCCGTACCGGCCCGGTCAGCAGATACGTCACCGCGGCCGTGATGCAGAGCGTCAGCAGGTATTCACGCACAGGCTTCCCCACAGGTCTCGCTGGCCATCTCAGTCCCACACCCTAGCGATCGACTCCTACACGGCGCATATGTGTGAGGACTTCCGGGTAGTGACGATGGTTTCACGTGAGGCTGTGCGAAGCGGCGTACGGGGGGTGCGCCCCAGGGTGTGCACGGGGCGCGCCTACCCCGGTTCAGCCCGGATACGGCGGAAACGCCAGGCTCAGCTCGCGCACCTCGTCGCGGGCCTTCTTCGCCTCGATCTCCTCCCGCAGCACCCCCGCCAGCAGCGCCGCGACCCGGGTCATCTCCTGCTCCCCCATGCCCTGCGTGGTCACCGCGGCGGTGCCCAGACGCAGGCCACGGGCGTGATCGTGCGGCAGCGCGCAGCAGTCCAGGACCATTCCGGCGGCCGCGAGCAGACCCCGCGCCACGCGCCCGTCGACCCCGAGGGGCGCCGGGTCGGCGGTGATGAGATGGGTGTCGGTACCGCCGGTCGTGACGACCAGCCCCTCCCCCTCCAGGGCGGCCGCGAGAACCCTCGCGTTGGCGACGACCTGATGGGCGTACGCCGAGAACGCCGGGGTTGCCGCCTCGCCGAACGCGACCGCCTTCGCGGCGATCGTGTGCATCTGCGCGCCGCCCTGCGTGAACGGGAACACGGCCCGGTCGACCCGTTCGGCGAGTTCGCTCCCGCAGAGGATCATCCCGCCGCGCGGCCCCCGCAGGACCTTGTGCGTGGTGGCGCACACGATGTCGGCGTACGGCACCGGGCTGGGCGCCGCTCCCCCGGCGACCAGGCCGATGGGGTGGGCGGCGTCGGCGATGAGATAGGCGCCGACCTCGTCGGCCACCTCCCGGAAGAAGGCGTGGTCGAGATGGCGCGGGTAGGCGATGGAGCCGCACACGATCGCCTTGGGCCGATGGCTGCGGGCCAGCGTCCGCACCTGGTCGTGGTCGATGAGCCCGGTCTCCGCGTCCACCCCGTAGGGCACGAAGTCGAACCAGCGCCCGGAGAAGTTCGCCGGCGAACCGTGCGTGAGATGACCGCCGTAGGGCAGCCCGAGCGCGAGGACGGTGTCGCCGGGCCGCAGCAGCGCCGCGTAGGCGGCCAGCATGGCGGACGATCCCGAGTGGGCCTGGACGTTGGCGTGTTCGGCGCCGAACAGCGCCTTGGCGCGGTCCACGGCGATGCGCTCGGCGACGTCCACGATCTCGCAGCCGCCGTGGTAGCGGGCCCCCGGATACCCTTCCGCGTACTTGTTGGCGAGGGGCGAGCCGAGAGCGGCCAGCACGGCGGGCGAGCTGAAGTTCTCCGCGGCGACCAACTGCAGCGTCGTCGCCTGCCGCTCCCGTTCCCCGAGCAGGATCTCGGCCAGCTCGGGGTCCTGCCGGCGCAGGACATCGGCCTCGGGGGCATGGGTGACCGACATATGACACTCCGGGCGTCGACGGTGACGTACGTCCAATGTAGGCCCGGGGAGGGTGAGGTGCGCGGCTTGTTGCACCCAAGCGCGCACCGCGCCCCCTGTCGTCACCGCCGGGTGCCCTCCCCGCCCCCCGTCAGGTCCGCGCCGGCACTCCCGTGAGTGCTGTCACCACCGGGATCCATCCCCGAACGCACCCCTCGCACCGCTCGGCCCCTGCGGGCCTCCCGGGCAGCGGGCCGCTGCGGCGGCCTCCGACCGCCGGCTCCACCCGCCCGCCTCAGGTCCGCGCCGGCACTCCCGTGAGTGCTGTCACCACCGGGTCCAGGGCCTGGTGTATTTCGTCGCCGATCGAGCGGAAGAAGGGGAGGGGGGCGCCGTAGGGGTCGTAGACCTCGTCCGCTTCCAGGGTGGGGGCCAGGAGCCACCCGCGTAGCGCGGCCGCCGCGCGGACCAGGGCACGGGCGCGCATCACCACGCCCTCGTCGAGCGGGGGCAGCGTGGCGGGGTCGATGGCGTTCACCAGGCGGGTGAACTCCTTGAGGGTGAAGGTGCGCAGGCCCGCCGAGTGGCCCATGGAGATGACCTGGGCGCGGTGGTCACGAGTCGCCGTCAGGACCAGATCGGCCATGATGACGTGCTCGTCGAGGAGCTCGCGGCCGGTGAACCCGGTCGCGTCCGCGCCGAAGTCGGCCAGCACGGTCTCCGCGTTGGCCTCCATCGGCGCGCCCTCGTGGCCCCAGGTGCCCGCACTCTCCACGATCAGCCCGCCGCCCAGCACCCCGAGTCGCTGCGACACGAAATGCCTGGTCAGCCGCTCGGTGATCGGCGAGCGGCAGACGTTGCCGGTGCTGACGTGGAGGATGCGGAAGGTGTCGCGCGGAAACCCGAACGTCGTCGTCTGTTCCGCGGCACGTTCCCCGTTGCCTATGCCACGCCCCGCGTCAGGGGCTGTCAATTCGCCACCTCGAGGTCGGGTACGACCTTGCGCAGCTCGTCCGCGGAGATCGCGCCCGCACGCAGCAGCAGCGGCACCTCACGGCTGACGTCGACGATCGACGACGGGACGTTGCCGGGGGTCGGGCCGCCGTCGAGGTACACGGAGACCGAGTCGCCGAGCATCTCCTGCGCGTAGTCGCAGTTCTCCGGCGCCGGGTGGCCGGTGAGGTTGGCGGAGGACACCGCCATCGGGCCGACCTCCGTCAGCAGCTCGATGGCGACCGGGTGCAGCGGCATGCGCACGGCGACCGTGCCACGGGTGTCGCCGAGGTCCCACTGCAGGGACGGCTGGTGCTTGGCGACGAGCGTCAAGGCGCCCGGCCAGAACGCGTCGACCAGCTCCCAGGCCAGCTCGGAGAAGTCCGTGACGAGACCGTGCAGCGTGTTCGGGGAGCCGATGAGGACGGGGGTGGGCATGTTGCGGCCCCGGCCCTTGGCCTCCAGCAGGTCGGCGACGGCCTCCGAGGAGAACGCGTCGGCGCCGATGCCGTACACCGTGTCGGTCGGGAGGACCACGAGCTCGCCACGGCGGACGGCGGAGGCTGCCTCGCGCAGACCGGTCACGCGGTCGGTCGCGTCGTTGGTGTCGTATCGCCGTGCCATTTAGCGAGCCTCCTCGTACACGTACTGCTGCGGGTCGAACGTATGGGGCGCGCTCACGGCATCGCCCTGCGGGCGGTGGCGAAGCGCGGACGGTTGTTGAGGTCGGGGTGGTCGGCCGCGTCGGCCCAGCCCCGCTCCTCGGTGAAGATCCACGGCACCTGGCCGCCCTGTGTGTCGGCGTGCTCGATGACGACGACGCCGCCCGGACGCAGCAGCCGGTGCGCGGTGCGCTCGATGCCGCGGATCAGGTCGAGGCCGTCCTCGCCCGAGAACAGGGCGAGTTCGGGATCGTAGTCCCGGGCCTCCGGCGCCACGTACTCCCACTCCGTGAGCGGGATGTACGGCGGGTTGGAAATGACCAGGTCGACCTGGCCGTCGAGGTCGTGGAAGGCGTCCAGGGCGTCTCCCTGACGCAGGTCGACCCTGGACCCCTCCATGTTCTTCCGCGTCCAGCGCAGGGCGTCCTCGGACAGCTCCACGGCGTGCACACGCGAGCGCGGCACCTCCTGGGCGAGGGCGAGCGCGATGGCGCCGCTGCCGGTGCACAGGTCGACGATGCGGGGCTCGACGACGTCCATGGCGCGTACGGCGTCTATGGCCCAGCCGACCACGGACTCGGTCTCGGGGCGCGGCACGAAGACCCCGGGCCCGACCTGGAGCTCCAGATACCGGAAGAAGGCCCGCCCGGTGATGTGCTGCAGCGGCTCGCGCTGCTCACGCCGGGCGATGACCTCCCAGTAACGGGCGTCGAAGTCGGAGTTCTTCACGGAGTGGAGTTCACCGCGCTTCACGCCGTGCACGAACGCGGCGAGCTCCTCCGCGTCGTTGCGCGGCGAGGGCACGCCGGCGTCGGCCAGCCGCTGGGTGGCCTGGGCCACCTCTGCGAGCAGCAGGTTCACGCAAGTCCTCCGTGTCGTACTCGTCGTGCGTACGTCCTACAACGCTTACGCGGCTGCGAGCTTGGCGGCCGAGTCCGCGTCGACGCAGGCCTGGATCACCGCGTCGAGATCGCCGTCCAGGACCTGGTCCAGGTTGTACGACTTGAAGCCGACCCGGTGGTCCGAGATGCGGTTCTCCGGGAAGTTGTACGTGCGGATCTTCTCGGAGCGGTCGACCGTGCGGACCTGGCTGCGGCGGGCGTCGGCGGCCTCCCGCTCCGCTTCCTCCTGCGCCGCCGCGAGCAGCCTGGAGCGCAGGATACGCATCGCCTGCTCCTTGTTCTGCAGCTGACTCTTCTCGTTCTGACAGGAGGCGACGACTCCGGTCGGAATGTGCGTGATGCGCACGGCGGAGTCGGTGGTGTTGACGGACTGCCCGCCGGGGCCGGAGGACCGGTAGACGTCGATGCGCAGGTCGTTGGCATTGATCTCGACGTCGACCTCCTCGGCCTCGGGCGTCACGAGCACACCGGCGGCGGAGGTGTGGATCCGGCCCTGGGACTCGGTCGCGGGCACCCGCTGCACCCGGTGCACGCCGCCCTCGTACTTCAGCCGTGCCCACACGCCCTGTCCGGGCTCGGTCGCGCCCTGACCGCCCTTGGTCTTCACGGCGACCTGGACGTCCTTGTAGCCGCCCAGCTCGGACTCGGTGGCGTCGATGATCTCGGTCTTCCAGCCGACGCGCTCCGCGTAGCGGAGATACATGCGCAGCAGGTCGCCCGCGAACAGAGCGGACTCGTCACCGCCGGCGCCGGCCTTGATCTCCAGGATGACGTCCTTGTCGTCGGACGGGTCCCGGGGGACGAGCAGCAGCCGCAGCTTCTCGGTCAGCTCCTCGCGCTGCTTCTCCAACTCCTTGACCTCGGCGGCGAAGTCGGGGTCGTCGGCGATGAACTCGCGGGCGGTCTCGATGTCGTCGCCGGTCTGCTTCCAGGAGCGGTACGTGCCGACGATGGGGGTCAGCTCGGCGTAGCGCTTGTTCAGCTTGCGCGCGTTGGCCTGGTCGGCGAAGACCGACGGGTCGGCGAGCTTCTTCTCCAGGTCGGCGTGCTCACCGAGCAGTTCCTCGACGGCCTCGAACATGGTGGGCTCCTGATGACGTACGTGGGGGAAGGGCGGGCGACCAAAAACGCCGGTCCCGGTGTGCCCCTGGGCGGGGACACGACCGTGGACCGGCGCTTGGGGCTCGCTACTTCTTGGAGCCTGCGGCGGCCTTGCCGAAGCGGGCCTCGAAGCGGGCCACACGGCCACCGGTGTCGAGGATCTTCTGCTTGCCCGTGTAGAACGGGTGGCACTCGGAGCAGACGTCGGCGCGGATGGCACCGCTCTCGATCGTGCTACGGGTGGTGAACGAGGCGCCACAGGTGCAGCTGACCTGCGTCTCGACGTACTCGGGGTGGATGTCGCGCTTCAAGGTGTCTCCTAGTTTCGGGAGGGCGCCGGGTCGCTGCCGCGGGATACGACAAACGTGAACCGGAGCCGACGTACCAGTCTGCCAGCACTGGCCGCATCCCCCAAAACCGGGGGCGGGTGTCATCTATTCCCTGGGGGTGGTGCGCGGTCCGAGGCGGCTTCCCCGTGGACGGCAGCCCGATCTCCACGTATGACGTCACGATGTCACGACGCCCGCTGCCTCGCCCGTGGCGTTGCCTTCCGTGGCTGTCTTCGGGATGGCCTGGTCGTTCTTGAGGGCCGTCCAGACCTGCTTGGCCTTCGTCTCGGCGACGATGACCCGGTTGGGGTTGGAGGGGTCGTACCGGACCGGCATCGTGACCATGTTCATGTTGGTCGAGCTGATGCCCTTGAGGCCGTTCGCGAAGGACATCAGGGAGTTCAGCGAGCCGAGGTCGGAGTCGGTCGTGACGGCCTTGGTGGCGGTGTTGGCGAGGTCGTACAGCTTGGTGCCGCTGCTGAACAGGCCGATGTGCTTCACCTGGTTGACCAGGGCCTTGATGAACGCCTGCTGAAGCTGGATGCGGCCCAGGTCGGAGCCGTCGCCGACGCCGTGCCGGGTGCGGACCAGGCCGAGGGCCTGCTTGCCGGTGAGCGTGTGCGTGCCGGCCTTGAGGTTCAGATGGCTGTCGGAGTCCTTGATGGCCTTGGTCGTGGTGACCTGGACGCCGCCGAGTTCGTCGATGAGCTTCTCGAAGCCCGAGAAGTCGACCTCCAGGTAGTGGTCCATACGGACGCCGCTGATCGACTCGACCGTCTTCACCGCACAGGCCGCGCCACCGGTCGAGTACGCCGAGTTGAACATGACGTCGGAGGCGGCGTCGTGGGTGACGCCCTTGGTGTCGGTGCACGAGGGGCGGTCTATGAGGGTGTCGCGCGGTATGGAGACCACGCTGGCCTTCTGGTGGCCCTCGTACACGTGGATGATCATCGCGGTGTCGGAGCGGGCGCTGCCGTCGTCGGTGCCGCCGCCGAGCTGCTTGTTGGCGCCGGAGCGGGTGTCCGAGCCGAGGACCAGGATGTTCTCGGAGCCGTTGTCGACCTTGGTCGGTCGGTCGGTGCCCAGCGCCTGGTCGATGTCGACGCTCTTGATGTTGCCGTTGAGCTTGAAGTACAGGTAGCCCATACCCGTGCCGCCCAGCACGACGATGCCCGCGGCCGTCCACGCGGCGATCAGCAGCCCCTTGCGCCTGCCCCGCTCCTTGCGGTGGCGCGGACCGTTGCTGTCGGCCGCCCCGCTCGTTGTGCCGGCCTCACCCGGTATGCCGGGCTCCGGCGTGCTCTCGGCGGACACTTTGCTCCTCTGTTGTCGTGCAACCTCACCATCGTCACTCCGCCAGGTCAGACGGGGAAACTCGGGACAGGGTTGCACAACGCTCCGTGCCCGATCCGCTGGGGACCGGGCACGGAGAGTGACGCGAGCGAGCTGGGAGCACCCCCGCTCACCTGCGGTTTCGGCCGGACTCAGCCGAAGATGTCGTACTGCTTGTAGGTCGTCCCGAGTGAGACCCTTGTGGCAAAGATCGCACTCGTGGCCTTTCCGGTGCCCTTGAACAGGTACAGCGTGCCGGCCGGGGTACGGGCCAGGACGTCGGCCAGACCGTCGCCGTTGACGTCCCCGACGGTGGCGATGACGTTGTACGTCGTATTGGTCCAGGTGGCGACCTTTATACGGGCCGCGAAGGCCGCCGTGGCGGTGCCGTTGCCCTTGTAGAGGAACAGCTCGCCGGTGGTTTTGTTGCGGGCCAGCAGGTCCGCTTTGCCGTCGAAGGTGAAGTCGCCGTGACCGCGCACGACGTTGTACTGGTTCCAGCCCGTGCCGTTCTTGACGGGCGCGGCGAAGGTGCCGTTGCCCTTGCCCGGGTAGACCCACAGCGCGCCGGCCGAGTCGACGGCGAGCAGGTCGGGAAGGTAGTCGCCCGTGACGTCGCCGGGGGCGACGATCTGCGTGCGGGTCTTCCAGTTGTCGCCGACCAACTTGGTGTCCCAGGTCGCACTGGAGGTCACCCAGTGCTTCCAGAAGACGTCGCCGTCCGAGGCGCGGCGCAGGATCAGGTCCTGGATACCGTCCCGGTCCAGGTCGGTCTGCACGACGAGGTTGTAGGCGCTCATGTTGCCCCACGAGTCGCCGCCGGCCAGCGAGGCGCCCTTGGAGTACAGCTCACGGCCGGCCTTGCTGGACGCAGTGCGCACCCACAGGTCGGCGAGGTGGTCGTCGTTGAAGTTGGTGTCGTCGACGCGCGGGTAGGCGCTGGCGGCGTACGTGGAGATCTTGCTGAAGACGCTGAACGCGCCGCTCTCCACGCAGTTCTCCACGCCCCAGGAGACGACGCCCACGATCCGGTACTCGCCGGCTGTGTTCTTGACGACCAGCGGGCCGCCGGAGTCGCCGTTGCAGGCGGTGGTGGTGCCCTCGTCGCTGCCAGTGGCGGGCGTGCCCGCGCACACCATGTGGCCCTTGATGTAGTAGCCGGCGGGGAAGGCGGCCGCGCAGGTCGTGTTCGACTGGATCGGCAGCTCGGCCGTCTTCAGGGTGTCGGAGATGTCCTGAGAGGCGGAGCTGGTGCGGCCCCAGCCGTACAGCGTGGCCTTGGTGCCCGTCGCGTACGAGGCGCTGTCGGTGTTCGTCGTCATCTTGATCGGCGTGGCCTTGACCGGGGTCTCCAGCGTCAGCACGGCGATGTCGTTGTCGAGGGTCGAGTCGCTGTACGACCAGTGGTTCCACTGCCGCGAGACGAACGAGACGGTGCCGCCGTGCACGTCGCCGTCGGCTGACATCAGTTGCGTGCTGCCCGTGACGGCCCAGCCGTGGGCATACCAGTTGTAGCCCTTCACGCAGTGCGCGGCGGTGAGGATCTTCGTCGGCGAGATGACGGAGCCGCCACAGAAGAAGCCGATGTCGTCGCTGGTGGTATCGGTGCCCCGGTCGTCGGAGTACCAGAGCTGGGCCATCCACGGCGCGGTGGTGATCGTCGTCGTGGTGCCGCCGATGATCTTCGGGCTGACCTTGGCGGCGCTCGTGCTCGCGCTCAGGGCCGCCTTGGACCTCGCCCCCGGCGTTTCGTCGCCGGCCACGGCGAGAGGGGCCCGTTCCTTGAGCTCCTCGGCCGACATCGTCCTGGCGGGCGCAGGCGTCGGCGGCGTCTCCGCGGCCTGGGCCGACGACAGGAACAGCGCGCCGGCGACCGCCGCGGCCAGCCCGGCCGCGACAACGGGCAGGGCGATCCGTATCCGGCGTCTGTGTCGACCGCCGCTGTCCCCGGACGTGGGTGTACCCACTCGAGTCCCCCCTCGGGATCAAGAAGTTCGTTTCAGGAAGTTCGGGTCAAGATGTTTGAAGAGCGAGATCGTATCCCGCGTGTGAAGAACCGATGAGGGCCGCCCCCTGCACAGGGGCGGCCCTCATGGATGTGGTGCGTGACGTCAGTCGTTGTTGCCCGGCGACGGCGTCGTCTTCTGGATCTGCAGCAGGAACTCGCCGTTCGACTTCGTCTGCTTCATCTTGTCGAGAAGCAGCTCGATCGCCTGCTGCTGGTCGAGCGCGTGCAGCACCCGGCGCAGCTTCCAGACGACGGCCAGCTCGTCGTTGCCGAGCAGGATCTCTTCCTTACGGGTACCGGACGCGTCCACGTCCACCGCCGGGAAGATCCGCTTGTCGGCGAGCTTGCGGTCGAGCTTGAGCTCCATGTTGCCGGTGCCCTTGAACTCCTCGAAGATCACCTCGTCCATGCGGGACCCGGTGTCCACCAGGGCGGTGGCGAGGATGGTCAGCGAGCCGCCGTCCTCGATGTTGCGGGCCGCACCGAAGAAGCGCTTCGGCGGGTACAGGGCGGTCGAGTCGACACCACCGGACAGGATGCGGCCGGAGGCCGGGGCTGCGAGGTTGTACGCACGGCCCAGACGCGTGATCGAGTCGAGCAGCACGACGACGTCGTGGCCCAGCTCCACCAGACGCTTGGCGCGCTCGATGGCGAGCTCGGCGACCGTGGTGTGGTCCTCGGCCGGGCGGTCGAAGGTCGAGGAGATGACCTCGCCCTTCACCGACCGCTGCATGTCGGTGACCTCTTCGGGACGCTCGTCGACCAGGACGACCATCAGGTGGCACTCGGGGTTGTTGTGCGTGATCGCGTTGGCGATCGCCTGCATGATCATGGTCTTGCCGGTCTTCGGCGGGGCCACGATCAGACCGCGCTGGCCCTTGCCGATCGGCGACACGAGGTCGATGATCCGCGTGGTCAGCACGCCCGGGTCGGTCTCCAGGCGGAGCCGGTCCTGCGGGTAGAGCGGGGTCAGCTTGTTGAACTCCGGGCGTCCGCGGCCGTGTTCGGGCGCCATGCCGTTCACGGAGTCCAGGCGGACCAGCGCGTTGAACTTCTCGCGCCGCTCGCCTTCCTTGGGCTGACGGACCGCGCCGGTGACGTGGTCGCCCTTGCGCAGGCCGTTCTTGCGGACCTGGGCGAGGGAGACGTACACGTCGTTCGGGCCCGGCAGGTAGCCGGAGGTCCGGATGAACGCGTAGTTGTCGAGGATGTCCAGGATGCCCGCGACGGGGATCAGGACGTCGTCGTCGGCGAGCTGCGGCTCGGCGGTGCCGATCTCGTCACGCCCGCGACGGCCACGACGGTCGCGGTAGCGGCCGCGACGGCCACGGCGGCCGCCATCGAAGTCGTCGTCGTCCTGCGGGCCGTTGTCGCGCTGCTGACGGTCCTGACGACCGCCGCTCTGCTGCTGGCCCTGCTGCTGGCCGCCGCGCTGGGGCTGGCCGGCCTGCTGGTCCTCGCTCTTGCGACGGTCACCGCGGTCGCCACGGTCCCCCCGCTCGCCACGGTCGCGACCGCGCTCACGGCGGTCGCGGCGGCGGCCCTCGCCGCCGTCGGCGTCGCTCCTGGCGTCGCCCTGCGGCTGCGCCTGGGCCTCGGCCTGCGCCGGGGCGGGCGTCTCGGCCTTCGGGGCGCTCTTCGCCTCGGCGACGACCGTCTCCGGGCTGCCCGCCTCGGCGGTGGCCCGGCGGCGACGGCGCTCGACCGGAGCATCGTTGCTGGCCGGCTGGCCGGGGATCTCGATCTGCTGCTGGGCCACGGCCTTCTCGGCGGGGGCCTCGGCCGGGGCGGCGTCCGCCTTCTTCTCGGCGGCGGCATCTCCCGTACGGGCCTTGGAGGTGGCGCGGCGCTTGGGCTTGGTCTCGGAGACGGCGGCCTCGGCCTTCGCCGGGGCGCTGCCGCCCGATGCCTGCGCCTCCTTGATGACCTCGATCAGCTGGCTCTTGCGCATGCGCGCGGTGCCCCTGATGCCGAGGCCGGATGCGACCTGCTGCAGCTCGGCCAGCACCATGCCCTCGAGGCCGGTACCGCGGCGCCGCCGGGAGCCGGCACCGGTGGCAGGCGCGGAGGCGTCCGTGGCGGGCGCGGCAGCGGTCTCCTCGACACGTGCGCCCATCAGATCGGTGGTGTCGCTCACGAAGGGTCCTTCCCTGGAGCGGACGTCGGCCTGTCTGGCTCGGCGACCGGTTGTGCTGTCCGACTTCGGTCCTTGCTGTGGCGAAGCCGGGGCGGTGGTCCGCCAAAACGGCGGAAGAGAGATTTGCTGGTGATGGCGCTTCCTCGACGAACCGTGACACTCAGTGTCACGTGGCGTGGTCGCACCGATTCCGGAGCGTGCCCTGTGGACCGCTCAGCGTCGCTGCACGGCGTACTGCCCAGGTACGACGTACGGAACGCAGTGCGGCTTGGGGAGCTCCCGGAAGAATGTCTGTCCCGGACGGGGACACGAAGCACCTCGCCGTGGTGGGGTCGGGTGCAGACTTGAGATTAACACTACCGGATCCAACAAACATTCCCCCTCTCGAAATCCGGCAACCGTGTGCTTTCAGAGGTCGCCGGAGGGCGCAAGGGGCAGCACGCTCGCCCCTTGCAGGTCCAGGGCCAGGCGGTTCGCGGCCCAGTCCGTGCCGGCCGACGCCTCGATCTTGTCGGCCGTGCCCGCGTCGGCCAGCGCCATCACGGTGGGTCCGGCACCGGAGATCACCGCGGGGATCCCGTCGGCGCGCAGCCGCTCCACCAGAGCCGCGCTCTCCGGCATGGCCGGGGCGCGGTACTCCTGGTGCAGCCGGTCCTCGGTGGCGGGCAGCAGCAGTTCGGGGCGGCGGGTGAGGGCCTCGACGAGCAGTGCGGCACGGCCGGCGTTGGCGGCGGCGTCGACGTGCGGCACGGAGCGCGGGAGCAGACCGCGCGCGGTCTCGGTGAGGACCGGCTTTCCGGGCACGAAAACCACCGGAACGATGGAATCGGCGGGCTCCGTCCTGATCGCCCGCGCGGCGCCGGACTCCATCCAGGACAGGGTGAACCCGCCCAGCAGACAGGCCGCCACGTTGTCCGGGTGGCCCTCGATCTCGGTCGCGAGCTCCAGCAACGCGGCGTCGTCGAGCTTGCTCTCGCCGCCTATGGTCACCGCGCGCGCGGCGACGATGCCGGCGCAGATCGCGGCGGAGGAGGAGCCGAGGCCCCGGCCGTGCGGGATGCGGTTGGCGCAGACGATCTCCAGGCCGCGCGGCTGGCCGCCCAGGGCGTCGAAGGCGGTGCGCAGGGAGCGGACGAGGAGGTGCTTCTCGTCGCGCGGCAGCGTCTCGCTGCCCTCCCCCGCGATGTCGATGTGCAGCCCGGAGTCGGCCACCCGGACGACCACGTCGTCGTAGAGCCCCAGCGCGAGGCCGAAGGCGTCGAAGCCCGGGCCGAGGTTGGCGCTGGTGGCGGGGACGCGCACCCGGACGGGGGCGGCGCGGAAGGCGGGACCGGCCATCTCGCGATGACTCTCCTTGAGCTGCGGGACTGTCGAATGACATTCGATGGGTATGTGAGGACCCTTGAGGCCCGACGGCGACGCGGTGACGACGCGGCACTGCGGCATATGCGGCGGGCGGGTTCAGTACAGCCTATCGAAGGAAGGTTCTGCGGCGACATAGGGCGCACAGGAGGCGCACG
The DNA here is from genome assembly GCF_044460385.1 of Streptomyces sp. NPDC050121. NCBI lineage: Bacteria > Bacillati > Actinomycetota > Actinomycetes > Kitasatosporales > Streptomycetaceae > Streptomyces > Streptomyces sp. NPDC050121. The sequence continues at coordinate 89,329 of NZ_JBITJV010000027.1, forward strand.
ATGCGTGTCGTAAACCCCCTGTGCACCCCTTACAGGGATTACCCGGCCGAGGACGACCCGGCCCGCCCGGTCCGCCCGGTCGAGCCCGGGTTTGTCGCTCAGGCCAGACCGAGGCGCTCGGCCGCCGTGGCCGCGTCGACCGGGACGGTGACCGGCTGCGGGGCGCCGGCGACGGCCCAGTCGGGGTCCTTCAGGCCGTTGCCGGTGACGGTGCAGACGATGCGCTGTCCCGGGTCGACCTTGCCCTGCTCGGCGGCCTTCAGCAGACCGGCCACGGACGCGGCGGACGCGGGCTCCACGAAGACGCCCTCCTGCGCGGCCAACAACCTGTAGGCGCGCAGGATCTCACGGTCCGTCACCTCGTCGATGAAGCCGCCGGACTCCTCCTGCGCCGCCAGCGCGAACTTCCAGGAGGCGGGGTTGCCGATGCGGATCGCGGTGGCGATCGTCGACGGGTCCTTGACGACCTCGCCGCGCACGATGGGCGCACTGCCGGACGCCTGGAAGCCCCACATGCGAGGCGTCCGCGCGGCGATGCCGTCGGCGGCGTACTCCTTGTAACCCTTCCAGTACGCGGTGATGTTGCCCGCGTTGCCGACCGGCAGGACGTGGATGTCGGGGGCGTCCCCGAGCATGTCCACGATCTCGAACGAGGCCGTCTTCTGACCCTCGATGCGCACCGGGTTGACCGAATTGACCAGCGCCACCGGGTAGTTGTCCGACAGATCACGCGCGAGCGTGAGGCAGTCATCGAAGTTGCCGTCGACCTGGAGGATCTTCGCGCCGTGCACGAGGGCCTGGCCCATCTTGCCGATCGCGATCTTGCCCTGCGGGACGAGCACGGCACAGACCATGCCGGCGCGCACCGCGTAGGCGGCGGCGGACGCGGAGGTGTTGCCGGTGGAGGCGCAGATGACGGCCTGCGCGCCCTCCTCCTTGGCCCGCGTGATGGCCATGGTCATACCGCGGTCCTTGAAGGACCCGGTCGGGTTGGCGCCCTCCACCTTGAGGTGGACCTCGCAGCCCGTGCGCTCGGAGAGCACCTGCGCGGGCACGAGGGGCGTGCCGCCCTCGCGGAGGGAGACGACCGGCGTGCTGTCGGATACCGGCAGCCGGTCCCGGTACTCCTCGATGATTCCGCGCCACTGGTGGGTCATTGCTGGTTACTCTCCTTCAACCCGCATGATGCTGGCGACACCCCGCACGGTGTCGAGCTTGCGCAACGCCTCGACGGTCCCGGTGAGGGAGGCGTCGGACGCGCGGTGGGTGACGACGACGAGGGAGGCCTCGCCGTCGCCGTCTTGGCGTCCTTGCTGCCGCACGGTATCGATCGACACCCCGTGCTCGGCGAACACCGTGGCGACCTGGGCGAGAACGCCCGGTTTGTCGGCGACGTCGAGGCTGATGTGATAGCGGGTGACGACATCGCCCATCGGCGACACCGGCAGGGCGGCATACGCCGACTCGCCGGGCCCCGTTGCCCCGCTGAGCCGGTTGCGGCAGACGGCGACCAGGTCGCCGAGCACGGCGGAGGCGGTGGGAGCACCGCCGGCGCCGGGGCCGTAGAACATGAGCTGCCCGGCCGCGTCCGACTCCACGAACACGGCGTTGTACGCGCCGCGCACGGAGGCGAGCGGGTGGGTGAGCGGAATCATCGCCGGGTGGACGCGGGCCGTCACGGACCCTCCGTCGGCGGCCCGCTCACAGATGGCGAGCAGCTTGATGGTGCAGCCCATCGCCCTGGCGGAGGCGAAGTCGGCCGCGGTCACCTCGGTCATGCCCTCGCGGTAGACGTCGTCGAGGCGCACGCGCGTGTGGAAGGCGATCCCGGCGAGGATGGCGGCCTTGGCGGCGGCGTCGAAGGCCTCGACATCGGCGGTGGGGTCGGCCTCGGCGTAGCCCAGGGCGGTGGCCTCGTCGAGGGCCTCCTGGTATCCGGCGCCGGTGGAGTCCATCTTGTCGAGGATGAAGTTGGTGGTGCCGTTGACGATCCCGAGCACCCGGTTGACCTTGTCCCCGGCGAGGGACTCACGCAGCGGCCGGATCAGCGGGATGGCGCCGGCGACGGCGGCCTCGTAGTAGAGGTCCTCGCCGTGCTCCTCGGCGGCGGCGTGCAGCGCGGCGCCGTCCTGGGCGAGGAGCGCCTTGTTCGCGGAGACGACGGAGGCGCCGTACTCGAAGGCGGTCGTGATGAGCGTACGAGCGGGCTCGATGCCGCCGATGACCTCGACGACGACGTCGATGTCCCCGCGTTTGACTAGGGCGGTGGCGTCGGTGGTGACGAGGTCCGGGTCGATGCCGTCCCGGACCTTGGAGGGCCGCCGCACCGCGACGCCCGCCAGCTCCACCGGCGCCCCGATGCGTGCGGCGAGGTCGTCGGCGTGCGTCGTCATGATGCGCGCCACCTCTGAGCCGACCACTCCACAGCCCAGCAGCGCCACCTTCAGCGGACGCTTACGCATCATCCGACCTCGTTTCCTCATACCGTCTACGGTTGTTTCCGGTTGCCCCAGTCTCACTCACCGGACCGGACTTTCTGCCCCTGGTCCGGATCGTGAGACGTCTATTTCATTTCCTCAGGGACGGCAGACAGGAGATCTTCCGCCCTGTTCTTCCGCGTCCCCCTCCATGTTCCCTTCTGCGTCCCCGTCCGCCATTCCCGGCGGCAATCCTCGTCCGCAATCCTCGGCCGCAACCCTCGTCCGCGGTTCTCGTGCGCCGTTCCCTGTCCGTCGGTCAGCCGACGTCGAGGCGCAGCAGATCGTCCTCGGTCAGCCGACGTCGAGGCGCAGCAGATCGTCCTCGGTCTCCCGCCGCACGATGACCCGCGACTCCCCCTCGTGCACGGCCACCACCGGCGGCCGCAGCGCATGGTTGTAGTTGCTGGCCATGGACCGGCAGTACGCGCCCGTGGCGGGCACGGCGATCAGGTCACCCGGTGCCAGGTCGGACGGCAGGAACGCGTCCTTGACCACGATGTCGCCGCTCTCACAGTGCTTGCCGACCACCCGGGCCAGCATCGGCGCCGCGTCGGAGACGCGGGAGACGAGGGCGACGCTGTACTCGGCGTCGTACAGCGCGGTGCGGATGTTGTCCGACATGCCGCCGTCGACGGAGACATAAGTGCGGAGCCCGTCGAGAGGCTTGATGGTGCCGACCTCGTAGAGCGTGAAGGCGGTGGGCCCGACGATGGCGCGGCCGGGCTCGACGGAGATACGGGGCGTGCGAAGGCGGGCCCCTTCACACTCGCGCGTGACGATCTCGGTGAGGGACTTGGCGATCTCATGGGGCTCGCGCGGGTCGTCGTCGCTGGTGTAGGCGATCCCGAGGCCACCGCCGAGGTCGATCTCGGGCAGTTCGACCCCGTGCTCGTCACGGATGTCCTTGAGCAGTCCGACCACCCGGTGCGCGGCGACCTCGAAGCCGGACATGTCGAAGATCTGCGACCCGATGTGGGAGTGGATCCCGACGAGCTCGAGCCCGTCGAGCTGGAGCGCCCGGCGCACGGCTTCGGCGGCCTGTCCCCCGGCCAGCGGAATCCCGAACTTCTGGTCCTCGTGGGCGGTGGCGATGAACTCGTGCGTGTGCGCCTCGACGCCGACGGTGATCCGGATCTGAACCCGCTGCCGCTTCCCGAGAGACTGCGCGATGTGGGCGACCCGCACGATCTCCTGGAACGAGTCGAGAACGATCCGCCCGACCCCGGCGTCGACGGCCCGGTGGATCTCGTCCGTGGACTTGTTGTTGCCGTGGAAGGCGATGCGGTCGGCGGGCATACCGGCGGAGAGGGCGGTGGCCAGCTCGCCGCCGGAACAGACGTCGAGGTTGAGCCCCTCCTCGTACAGCCACCGCACGACGGCCCGGGACAGGAACGCCTTGCCGGCGTAGAAGACATCGGCGTCGGCCCCGAAGGCGGTACGCCAGGCACGGGCCCGGTCCCGGAAGTCCGCCTCGTCGAGGATGTAGGCCGGGGTGCCGTGCTGCTCGGCGAGGGTCTTGACGTCGACCCCGCCGACGGTGACGGCACCGTCGGTGTCGCGCGTGACCGTCCGCGCCCACACCTTGGCGTCGAGGGCGTTGAGGTCGGTGGGCGGAGCGGAATAGTGCCCCTCGGGAAGGACGTCGGCGTGACGGGGCCCGGCGGGGTGGGCGGAACGGCTCATGTCTTAAGTCTCTTCTTGGCTCAGAGGTGGTCGGGTGCGTCGATGCCGAGCAGGGACAGGCCGCCGGCCAGCACCGTCCCGGCGGCTTCGGCGAGCGCGAGCCGGGCACGGTGGGCGGCCAAGGGTTTCTCGTCACCACGGGGAAGGACGCTGGGAAGCAGAACGAGCGTGGCGTCGGCGAGGGCCAGCAGGTGACGGGTGAGACGGGAGGGGGCACAGGGGTCGAGGGCCGAAGACGCCGCGGGTCCCGGCGATCCCGGCATTCCCGGTGTTCCCGGCGTTCCCGACTGGTGCGGGGGGCTCGGAAGCCTCGGGGGGCTCGGGGGGCTCGGGAGTCTGACGGTGGTGGCAAGGATGCGGGGGTGATCCGCGAGCAGGGCGACGAGGTCATCCGCGTGCACCGCATCCACCGCGCCCAGTGGGCCGGGCTGCCCGGTGAAGCCGAGATCGGCTGCGTTACGGCTGACGGCCCGGGTGCGGGCGTGGGCGTAACGGACCCGGAAGAGGGGGTTGCCCTCACGCTGGACCAGATGGTCGGCGGTGATCCTGGGTCGGTCGTGCGGGGCGGGGTGGAGCAGCGCCCACCGCGCGGCGTCGAGACCGAGTGGAGCGGGATCCTCGGGAGCGGGCACCGGCCGCAGGGTGACGGGGTCCCCGTGCCCGATGTCGACGCGGCCGCCCTGCGCCCCGATGATCCGCCCGAGCGCGTCGGCGAGGACCTCGGCCCGCACCTCGTACGGCACCCGCACCGCGAAAACCTGTCCGGCGAGGCGGTCGGTGTACCCGTACCGCAGACCCTCGAGCTGAATCCGCCGGACGAGGGCGGAGGCGGCGGAAGCGTCGAGGCTGATGTTGAGGAACCCGGGCCCGGTGATCTCGACGCCGGCGACGCCTTCGGCCCGGGCCAGATACGGCCGAAGCACCTCGGCAACCCAAAGCGGTGGCCGCCCGGCCGGCCGGGCGAGCTGCAGAGCGATGTTGGTGGCGTAGTCCCCCCGCCCCCCGGGCCCCGGCGGCGTGACCACTGCCCGCTCCGGAACGCCCACGCTGAGCTCCCCGTCCTCCACAGCACAACGCACCGCGCGCAGCACGGTACGGGAGAGCTCGACGAGGGTCACGGGACAAGCGTAGGGGAGGAGGGGGGCGGGTAGGCGAGCAGGTTTGGACAGGTCCCGGGATGTGGACGCAGGGGGTGAGGGCGGCGAAGGAGGACGAGGTCGCGCCCGACACATCTCCGGGAGGCCTCCGGCACATCGCCGACAGAGGGAGCAGCGGGAGCAGACAGGGCCAGAGGAAGCAGAGGAAGCAGAGGAAGCAGACGGCGGAGTCGATTCCCTCTCTCGGCCTGCTTCCGGTCCTACGGGCAGGGAGGCTCCATCCGGTGCCCCACGGGCAGGACAGTGCTACTCGGCCGCAGACCCAGCGCCCGGCCCGCCGCCTTTCCCCGCACCCACACCCTCCCCCGCTCCCAGCACAGGCCCGATCCCCAGACCCAACCCCAGATCCACCCCAGCCCCGCTTCCGCCGTCCCCCTTCCTCCGCTCCATCAACTCCCGTACGACGGAGACGAGTTCGGCGGGCTCGAAAGGCTTGGCGAGAAAGGCGTCAACGCCGACTTCGAGGCCGGCCTCGACCTCGTACTGCGTACAGGCGCTGATGATGACAAGGGGAAGATCATGCGTCCGCGGATCGGCACGCAACCGAGCGGCGGCGCGCAGCCCGTCCAACCGGGGCATGACGACATCGAGGGTCACGAGATCGGGCTGCACCTGATGAACGACATCCAGACACTCGGCACCATCGGACGCGGTCACGACCTCGATGCCCTCCAGCTCGAGATTGACCCTGATCAGCTGCCGGATGACCTTGTTGTCGTCCACAACAAGCACCCGGCCCGACGTGCCCGGCACAACTCGAGAGTAGGTCGGGACCGGCCACCGCGTCCGGGTTTTCGCCACTTCCACCCCGTGCGGGCGACCCCGACCCCCACGGAAACCCGTTCATGAACACCCCGGGCAAGCTGGTAGTGTTCTACCCGTCGCCGCGAGCAACACCGTCGCAGCCGACACGCCCCCGTAGCTCAGGGGATAGAGCAACGGCCTCCGGAGCCGTGTGCGCAGGTTCGAATCCTGCCGGGGGCACCTTGTATGAGGTGCCCAAAGACCCCGCCATCAGCACTTTCGCTGAGGACGGGGTCTTGGCGTATGTGCAGGCGTATGCCGCTCGGAGCGACCGTATGTCGGAGTCCGCGGCCTATTCGCGGCCAGGCCGTAGAGCGTAAATCCGCAGGTAGACCCCCGGAAACGACGAGGCCCCCGGACAGGAAGTCCAGGGGCCATCATGCCGCGTGTGGGCGGTCTCAGGTGTGTCGGGATCAGGTCTCGTCGCCGGGCTCGCCCTCCTGGTCGTCGTGCTCCTCCAGGAGCTCGGCAATCCGACGGTTGGCAACGTCCTGCCGACCGTCGAGGCACTTGGCGTACCGGCTCAGAAGCACTTCGACGCTGTTGCCCGCCCGCTCGGCGACCTCGGTCGGGTCCACGCCGGCGTTGAGCCACGAGGAGAGCGCTGCGTGCCTCAGGTCGTACGGCCGAGCCGCGAGCGGTGATGCCGCCTGCTCCGGTGTGAGCGCCAGGTGCCGCGCCTCATCCCAGACACGCCAGTACGTGGTGGAGGCGACCACTCCCCCACGTTCGTTGGCGAACAGCCGGCCATCCTTGGCGGTGCCGAACTCCTCGATGTGCGCGAGGAGCATGCGCACGAGGCGGGGCGGAATCGGAACGATGCGGGTCTCGTTCGCTGCTCGGTTCTTCAAGCCGCGGTCGTCGTGAACGGCGCCGGTCCCGGTCCAGCGCTTACCGACGGTCGGGCGGCTCTTCTCCAGGATCAGCGAGCCCCACCCGCTGTCCGGCAGCGTGCAGTCCTGACGGCGCAGCGCCACGGCCTCAGCTGGACGAAGACCACCGAAGTACATGCAGGCGAACAGCGCGACGAGCCGACGCCCGCGAGCCCGGCGGTAGCCGCCCACGTACGAGACCGCGGCCAGGAGCTCCCCGGCCTGCCGAGGGTTCACCACAACCCGGCGGTCTACTTCCTTGGTCACCTTGGGTGGTTTCCATTTCACGAGCGTGACCGGGTTCTCGGGGAGCTCCCCCAGCTCGACGGCGTAGGCGAGCGCATTGAAGAGGACGGCCCGCTTGCGCCGTACAGTCTCGGCGGCAGCCGTGGCCCCGGACAGCGTGAGCTTGAGGGAGTCGAGGACGCGCCGGATGTCCGCAGGGTTCTTGAGTGTCGCCAGCGGCAGCGACGCTTTGGCCACCCAGCGCAGGGCATTCGCGATGTCGACGGGCGGCGGTTCCTCGTCCCCGCCCTGGACGACGAAGGCCCAGCCACGCAGCGCACGTCGGAGCACGTCATCGGCCGGCCGACCCGGCCTGTCGTCGAGCAGCTGTGTCGTGACGAGCGTCATCGTCTCGTTGGCGCTGTCTCGGGAGTTCGGCGCAGCATGCGGCCACTTCATGGCGATGTACGCCCGCGCGAAGTCGTACCAGGTGAGGGACGGTTTGGCGGTTGCCATCGAGTCCGGCAGACCGGTCTCCGAATCGAATGCCTCCCCGTTCTGAACGGCCCTGAGTAGCTGCGCCCGGAAGTTGTCCGCGAGTGCCTTGGTTCGGAAGGTCTCGGAGAACGGCAGCGTGCTGGCGACCCTCCAGCGCACCTCATACGAAGCCTTCTTCGTTGGCCTCTTGCGAATGCCCCAGATCCGCACGTCGTAGGACTTCACGCGGCCTCCCCGAGCCCGTGGAGCCACGAGGTGAAGTCACTGCGCCAGAAGCGAAGTTCACCGTTCGGAAGCTTGATCGCTTCCGGAGCATGCCCCAGTTCGCGCCAGCGGTAGAAGGTGCGGCGAGAGACTCCGCCCAGCTCGGCAAGGATCTGCGGGACGGTCATCAGTTCGTCTCGTCGGCGGTCCACGACGAGTCTCCTTCCGTGTCCGGGGTGTCGGGTCGCCGCGAGGTGGCGAGCCAGGATTCGGCGGCGGTCAGCCCGGTACCGACGAAGCGCCAGTGAGAGAGGACGAGGACGGTGTCCGGGTCGGGCAGCGGGTGACCCGCCTCAGCCGCGCGTTCACGGGTGAGTGCTTCGTTGTGGTCAGCGCGTTCCTGGCGGAGGGCGCCGAGGGTGACGGAGTACGCGCGGGACTTGGTCGAGAAGTGACCGCGGAAGCCGAGCATGTGAGCCCACTTGCGCAGGCGCAGGTCTTCGAGCTCAGGGAGCGCGCCGAGGTGCCAGCAGGTGAGGATCATCCGTCGGGCGTGGTCGGTGACGTCGGTGCCGATGAGGTCGATGACTGGGTTGCGGATCGGGCGGTCGAGGGTGCCGGTCGCGCTCTCCGCGCCCTTGGTGGCGTACTTGGCGATGTAGGAGGCGACGGCTCGGCTGCTCAGGTCGGTAGTGCCCGTGAAGTCGGCGGAACGGATGGGCCGGACGTCGAGCTCTTTGCCGAAGCGGAAGGTGTAGGCGCGACCGTCGAGGATCGGACCAGGCGCCTCGGCGAGACGACCTGCCGAGCGGATCGCATCGCTGAGGAGCTCTGTCGTCGCCCAGGCCGGCGGAGTGTCCTCGGCACCTTCCGGACCATCGAGCCGGATCACGGCGTGAAAGTGGACGGCACCGCGCCGCTGGTACTCGGCGACCTTGGCGTACGACACCTTGAGGCAGTCGCGCAGTTCGGAGCGGCCGATGCCCGCGCGGGAGGCGAGCTGCTGACGCAGGTAGGTGGTGAACCGAGCCCAGAGGGCACCGGCGTGCACGTTCCAGAGGACGGCCGCGCGGTAGTCGTAGCGCTCCGGGTCGAGGGGCGTGCCGAGGATGGAGTCCCCTTCCGGGTGGACACGACCACAACGGCAGCGGCCGACGGAGGGACGGTTATGGACCGGGCCGAACGACGGGGCTGTGAAGGTGGCGAAGACGCGGGGGTGTCCTGCGACGACCGGGCCGATCCCCTTGCCGCCGCTCAGCCCGGCCGTAACCAGGTGGAACGTGTCCTTGCGGTAGACCTCGGCGCACGCGGCGCACCTGGTGGCGCGGCGGTTGTTGCAGCGGATGAGGAGCTGTCCGACCGGAAGGTCTCGGTCGACGACCTCACGGACGATCTCGCCCGTAGCGGCGTGGACGTCTAGGCGGTGACCCTCCATCCGTACGGGCTGCTCGCAACCACCGAGACGTTGGATCTGCCGTGCGTAGCCGCTGAGGTCGCCGTGCAGGGCGAGGGCCGCCAGCTGACGGATGGCTCCGGGCGGAGCCTCGGGACGCATGTGCGGGTTCCTCCTTGGAGGGGCTGGAGTTTGGGGCCAGACCTCGGCTCGTCCAGGGGGCTAGACAGTGTGGGCAAGCCGAGGCAGAGAAGTGGATGAGGTCAGCGGCGGTCGCTCCGGAGGATGGAGCGGATGACGACCGCGCAGACGGCCACGGAGGCGGCGGTTATCGCAACAGCGAGGAGCATGGAGACCAAGACCGCACCGACGACGAGGACGGCGGCACTGCCACCAGCGATGAGGGCGAGCGTGCTGCCGGGCGTGAGCTGGACAGTCGGACGGTTGGAGGTCGGGGTGGACGGAACGGGGACGGAAGCCGGGGCATAGGCCGCCGGGCTGTACGCGGTCGTGCTGTAGACGGTCGGAGCCGGGATGGTGTGGACCGGGGCGGTGTCCTGCGGCGGGTACTTCGGGGTGAACACGTGGGTGATCCCTTCTGCGGGCGATCAGTCGAGGAGGGCGGCGACGGCGGGGGCGAGGACGCTGTCGGCGACGAGGTAGCCACCCAGGAGGAGCAGGGCGACCAGCCACCACGGCGGGCGGGCGAGCTGGATGCCCAGGACGGCGACGACGAGCACGGCGAACCAGAGCGGGACGGTCATGGCGGCGGTCTCCTGTCAGGCCTTGCAGCGGTGGGTGCGGGCGGCGAGTTCGGCGGCGGCGCGGCTGTCGTACTCGGTGGAGAAGTCACAGCGAGGTGCGGTGCAGGCGGCGAGGTGGCGGTTGCGGCCACGGGCGAGGTAGGAGGCGACCTGTACGGGGCCGATGCGGCGGACGTTGCGGAACCTGGGGTTGGTCATCGCGGGGTGTCCTCTCCGGTGAAGTCGTGGGCGTGGTCGGTGAGCCACTGCCTGATCTCGGGGAATTCGTCGTGGGTGGCCTGGTAGAACGCGGCTTCCGCGACGGCGACGGCTTCGACGAGCCGATTGCGGCGGGTCAGCTCTGCGGCGTACTCCAGCGCGGAACGGATAGCGGGACGCATCGCGTGCGTCTCCTTTCAAAGGTGGGCGGCGACGGACGGCGTCATGGACGGGGGCAGGCCGAGCCGGGCTCGGACGGTGTCGGGGTCGGCGGGGTGGCCGGTGGTAGCGCGGTATTCCTCGGCCAGGACCCGGACGCGGTCGACGAGGGCGGGCGGCAGGGAGACGGCGGGAGCAGTGGGCGCCGGGGCAGGAACGGGGGTGGTGATCCGTTCGATAGCGGACTCCGGAGCCGGTTTCGGGTCGGTGGACGCTGCCGGGAGCGCGTCACGGTCGGGCTCCTCGACGGCGACCGGGGCAGTGGGCGTCCCCGTCTCCGTCGGTGCCTCTGGCATGCGAGACGTGTGCGCCAGAAGCGTTCCGCCGAAGAAGGCGACGGCGGGCCAGCCGGCCACCACGACGCGGAGCGACGCGGGAACGTCGTCCAGGTCGAGGAGCCCGGCGGTGGCGACGTTCGCGCCGAGGGATGCGGCCAGGGCCACCAGGAACCACAACCGGGGTCCCCCGGCGGGTTGTACAGCGCCCTGCTCCTCGCGCATCCGACGCCATGCGGCGACCAGCAGCAGGTCGACACTGACGGGGTAGGCCCACGCCTTCCAGCCGCCCTGTCCGGCCGCCTCAGCGAGGTCGTGCAGGTGCGAGAAGGACAGGGCACCCGCGATGACGGCCTGGACGATCACGGCGTCCACCCGGGCCAGTTGGGCACGCATCGACTCGGCTTCCTTCCGGTTCGAGGCATGGGAGGGGTAGGGACTTGGCGCGAGGCGGTCACGCCGACCGTGGGGAAAGGGGTGCGGCTACTCGGTCACCGGGCGAGCGGTCGGCGCGCCAGCGGCGGGAGAAGCCGACCCGGCGGACTCGACGCCGACGGCGGGCCGGAAGGAGTCGAGGCGGGGCAGTTCCGGCACGAGGCCGGAGGTGGCGCGGCAGATGGCCGCCGCTTCGTCGAGGGTGAGGTGGGGTGAGCGGGCGCGGGACCAGCCGCCGGAGGAGTCGCCGACGATGGCGACGCCGGGCCGTTCGGCCGGGATAGAGGTGGCGGCGAGGGCCGCTTCCGGGGAGATGTCGGCGAGCGCCATGTTCGCCGAGGACTCGTCGTTGACACGGTGGCAGATGCGGCCGGTGAGCTGAGCGCGGAGCATGGTCGCGCCCTTGCCGAGTTCGGAGCCGAAGCGCTGCCCGCACACTTCGAGGTAGATGCCGACCGCGCGGCCGAGCTGGGCGATGCGGATGAGCTTGGTGACCATCGCGTCGCGCCGCTTCTCGTCGTCCCGGCTTGCGGCGAGGAAGAGCTCCGCGACCTCGTCGACGACGACCACGACCGGCACCGGCCGCACCGCGTCCGGCAGTCCCCACACGTCCGAGGTGAGCACGGCATCCGCACCCATTCCGGACCGGAGACCGATGAGCCGAAACCGTGCCTCCATCTCTTCCAGCAGGACGTCGAGGAGGTCATTCGCCCGGTCCGAAGTGTCGGCGAGCGCCGACAACCGGGGCGCGAACGGGGCGAGTTCGACGCCCCACTTGCAGTCGATCCCGACGAGCACGACCCGTTGCCGGGCCAGGCCGCACAGCAGGTTCCGCAGGTACACGGACTTGCCGGACTGCGTTGCGCCGAGGATGAGTTCATGCGGCACAGCGCGGAAGTCCCGTACGTGCCACCGCCCGTCATCCCGAAGCGCCATAGGCAGGCAGAGCGGACCGCTCTTCTGCCGCCGCCGGGCGGGCTGCACGTCGGCGAGCACGTCCCAGCCGATCAGCCGCAGTTCGAGCCAGCCCGGCTTGGTCGGCCGGATGTGCACGGCGTGCGCGGCCCAGGCATGCCGCAGCCGGTCAGCCGACGTGATGAAGTCCTCAGGAGCCTGCCCGGTCGCCATGCGCAGCCGCATCACGAGCCCGGACCCGGTCGGGAGCGGAAGCGTCCGGCGAGGCGGTACGGGAGCCGCCTCGCGCCCGATCACCCGGGCCGTGGCCCGACGGACGGCCGAAGCCGGAACCGTCAGACCACAGGCGTCCATCGTCGCCCGGTACGTGGCGAGCACTCGCAGCGCGACGAACGGATAGCCCACGAGCCACCAGAACGCGACCGGCAGACGACGGCGGAGAACCAGCAGCGCGGCCACGGCCAGCAGGCAGAGCGCCAGAGCCCAGAGGGTGTCAGTCATGGTGATCAGCCCTGCGCCGACGCCGGCGCGTTGACCATGACGGCGTCCGCCCGGTAGGCGATGCCGTGACGCATCCGCCCGCCGAACTCACTCTCCCAGGGGCGGGCGATGAGGCCGGACATGATGACCGGAGCACCCATCACCAGGCCCTCACCGATGCCCTGCTCCGGAACGGTCACCTTGATCATGTCCGAGCCGCCCTGCGCGATGAACACCAGCTCCAGCACCATGAGCCGCTGGTTGGTGACCGGGTCCACGGCGACCTCACCGGTCTGACGGTCCTTCACCTTGACCTCAGGCAGCTTGGTGACGAGCAGCGTTGCGGTAGAGACGTCCACGGGGATGACACGCATTTTTTGAACCTCACTCGTTGGCGACGCGTTCGGTCCGCGCCGCTCCGGTCTGGATACCCCCCTAGACAGCAAAAGGGGCGGCCCGCCCTAACTGTCTAGGGGGGTTGACGACTACGTTAGACCGACATCCCGTCAACTGTCTAGGGGGGTATGCAACATGGGTGTCTCTGGCAATGTCAGACCCCTGCCGGATCATGACGCCCGAGGGCCGGTCGACCTTGCTGGAGGGAACGTGATGGACACCGACTTGATACGGGACCTCGGGGTGCCGGACCGACGCGAAGCGGCGGCTGACACGTTGGCCGCTCTTGGCCCCGACGCGGTGGAGCACCTGGTGCGGGAGCTGACGGACGAGGAATCCCCTGTGGACTGGCGGCCGATCGCCAGCGTGCTTGAGCGGATCGGGGACGCAGCCTTCGACGGCCTACTTCGAGGTCTCGCCTCCGCGTCCACCGAGAGCTCTCGCAAGCGCGTCGGCTTCGCGTTCTCCTGCCTTGGCGCGGCGGCCCTGGACCGCTACACCGCAGCCCTCTCCCATCCCGTGCCGCACGTGCGCGCGACGGCCATCCGCGGGCTCCAGCACTGCGGCGACGATGCCCGGTCTGTCATTTCTGCCCTGATGCCCCTGCTCGGGGATCCCGACCCGGGGGTTGCCCGACAGGCGCAGGACGCCCTGATTCTTCAAGGCGAGCACGTCATTCCCCTTCTCCAGCGCATCCGGGAACGAGGGCCGGGCCGGCAGCGGGCGCGGGCGTTGACCGTGCTCGCCGAGCTGGGCGGCGAACCGGCACTGTCCCGCGCCGACGTGGCCGCGATCGAACGACTCATCCGCGTCAAACTCCCGGACGACCGGCCCGAAGGGATCTGGGCGTGCTGGAATCACTGGATGGCCGTCCCGAGCGGTGACCAGGCCGGAATCATGCAGACCCTTGGCTTGGTCGACCCAAGACCGGTGACCTTCGCTCTCGGCAACGACATCGTCGACGCCGACGGCCACGGCTGCGGCGCGGACGACCCCCACAACGGCTACGAACGGGTCTTCGTGACGCCCGAGCTCGACGGCTGGACCCTCATCCTCGGCGCATGGTGCGACCCGTGCGGCGAGGAGCGAAGCGAGGACGTTCTGCGCCTGTGCACCGAACTCAGCGCCCGCTACGGCCAGGCACACGCGTACTACTACGGCGGCCAGGGCGACGGCTCTGCCTGGCTCATCGCCGAGCACGGCACGGTGATCCGGCGGTACTGCGAAACAGGCGAGGGAGAGGATGAATTGCTCACCCTGGGCGAGCCCCTGCCGTACGAGCGGGCCCGCCGTGTGGAACTGGGCCTCACGCCCGACTGGGACGCCGCGCAAGAGAGCCAGGACGACGAAGACGAATGGCGGTGGGCCACTCACGATATGGCCGCCGACCTCGCCCACTCCTACGGCGTCAGCCCCCTGCACATCGGCCCCGACACACCGTCACAGGGAACCGGCGTCATCGCCCTGACTCCGCATGGCGTCGCCCATGGCGTACCAGCGGGGGCCCACCGCATCTGAGCAAGCGAGAGCAGGGGCAACGCCGGTTACTTCGGCAGCACCCAGTGCAGGGCGGTGGCGTCATCCTGTGCCTTGCCCCGCGGCCAGCGACGACCGTCGGGGTCGTCGGCCTCGGCATCCCGTACTCGGCGGATCAGCCCGTCGGGCCCGGACTCGCCGAGGACGTCCAACGCCTCTTGCCAGGTGGCGAGTTCGAAGAGATCGACGAGTCGCGTAGCGCCGTCGCTGAGCAGCGTCACGGAGGTCAGCGATTCCAGCGGCACAGACCCGGTAAGGGCGTGTTCGGCCGCTTGAGGATCGGGTCCGGCGATCCAAAAGCCACCCGGCCGGTTGCGGAGCCCCGTCAGGGCGTCGCGGTACTCGGCCAGGGCGGCAGCGTGCTCGGGGGAACCGGTAGGCAACGCGTCGACTGGCCCACGCAACTGCACGCTGACGTCGTCCAGGCGCAGATCCGTGACGGCGGTCGTCTTCGCGTCCTTGTCGGCGAGGAGGACGGTCGAGTCACCAAGTACGACGTACTCCAGAGCTCCCGCACCGGCCCGGACCGCGACGACCGTACTGGTCGGACTGGCCCGATGGGTCAGGTCGCAACTGTCCTCGTGCAGGGACCGAACGACCCGGATCGAGTCGGCGAGACAGTCGGCGAGCGACCGGGTGGGGTGCGCCGTGATGGTGCTCAGCAGCAGGCCGCCCAGCGTCGAGGAGAACCAGGCGACGCCGTGCGTGCACCCGGTTTCGGCCCCGGCCACGCCGGCACCGTCCAGGAGCACGGCGGCTCCGGGGGCGACGGCGGCGAAGTCCTCGTTTTGCTGGCCGGGTTCGGCGGGCAGTGAGCCGAGGGCGACGTTCACGCCGTCGTCTCCTCGTCGTGCAGGTAGAGGGGGGTAAGCAGTTCGACGGACTGCGGTTCGTCGGTCTCGGGGTCGTACTCGACGCCCACAAGTGTGGAGAAGTGACGCTCACCCACCTGCCCCCAGAGCGCGCTGAGGTCAGAGGCGAGCAGGTGCACGACGCCGAGCGAGCCCGCAGTGTGGACTCCCGCGATGGCGAGCACCGAGCCGTTGCCATCCGGGCGGGGCAGCCGGCCGAGGTACCCGACGTCGTGCGGACGGTACGGCTCGGTGTCCGCTCCCGCGCGGTACGACGTGCCGGCACGCCGGTCCACCAGAGCCCACGGCTCACCCTCCGGGTGCTCCCAGCCGAGTACCGGATCCTGGGCGTACAGGTCGCTCATGGCCTGAGACATACCCGGCCCGCAGACGACGACCAGGCCGTCTCGGTTGAGGTCGACCTCACCGCTCACCTGGACGTGACCGGAGCTGACGTCGAGCCCGTACGACTTGGCCAGCTCTTCGAGTCGCTTCCCGGAGTTGACGTCAGCCATGGCGACGACCGGACGCTTCTTCTCGCCGTCCCACCGCAGCGGAGTCACGATCGTGACGGCGCCCGCACCGAGGAAGGCCCCTTCGGGCGCCGGACCGGTGTGCCGGATCTGGTGAATCCGCCCGCGACTCAGGCCGGCCTTCTCCGCGATCTGCGCATACGACAGCCCTTGAGCGTGGAGGTCCTGGACCACACGGCGACGGAGCCGGGCGAGTTCGGTCACCTCCTGCTGCGCGTCGGCCAACCGCGTCGTGACCTCACGCAGGAGCAGGTACGGATCATCGATCGCCATGATCCGCTGCAACTCGTCCGACATGACCACACCTCCTAGAAGTACCCAGGAGTCTAGGGCCCTAGACGGAATGGGCGAGAGTCGCCTGCCCGAATGAACACCGATCACATAGAAGCCGGCCCGCCGCCGAGGCACACCACGAGGACTCACCCTCCACTGCCCACGAGGCAGCCGCGGCCACGGATCACCACCGGGCAGGAGGTCATGACGCGCCGTTCCGCGGCAGCTCGGCCCAGACGCAACGCCCACCGGCGGGCCGGTCCTTCACGCCCCAGTCCTTGGCGCAGGCCGCGATCATCATCAGCCCGCGGCCGCCCTCTTCCACCTGGCTGTTCACGCTGCGGAGCAGGGGCTCCTCGTCGCCGCCTTGGTCGGTCACCTCGATGCGGACCAGATCGTCGCCGAAGTGGACGACCACGAGGAACCATCCTCGGTACCAGCCGCTTCGCGTGTGCCGGACGGCATTGGCCGCCAGCTCACCGACGACCAGCTCGGCGTCGTCCACAAGGCCTGAACCCTCGTCCTCAAGCAGGGCGGCAACGAAGTGTCGGGCCTCCGCAACCTGCCAGGCCAGGCCGGGAAAGATGCGGCACCACTTTTTGGGCATGGGAACTCTCCTCTTCGTCTAGGGGGCTAGACGGCATTGCGAGCAGAGTATTCCTACGCATGACTGATGAGCCAGGCATTCAGAGGAATTATTCCTCTAACGAGTGGTGAAGTCCTCCAACTCCCGGAACTCCTGCATCACCCGGAGCAGCATCTCCCGCGCCTCGATCCCGAAGATCGCAGCCTCTTCGAACCGGACGAAGGTCTCCTCGTACGCGGCAACCTCGGCGGAGTCATCCAGGACCCGTTCACCTCGGAAGGTCTCGACGACGACCGCCCGCCGGTCGCACAGGGTGAACCCATGCCGAGGCATGACCGGCACCGCCCGACGCCAGGGGATGACCCCGAGGCGCACAGTGCTCAGACTCTCGACGGCCAAGAGCCGGTCGAACTGGGCCAGCATCAGCGAGGGGTTCCCGGGCCAGGTCCGCAACACGGCTTCCGTCAGCACGAACACCGACTCCCGCCCAGGCTCGTACAGGAGGCTCTGCCGCTCCACACGGGCAGCCACGGCACGGCCGACGGCCTCAGGGGTCGAGTTCGGTGCGCTGTCGACAACGTGCCGGGCGTACTCCGCGGTCTGGAGCATGGCGGGCAGGACGACGCATTGGAACGAGCGCACCAGCCGTGCGGACCGCACCGCGTCATCGAGGGCCGCCCCCGCGGGGGCCTCATCGCCGGTTGTCTCGTCGACATCCGGCGCAGCCTCAACGGCGGCCAGGAGGTCGCGCACCTCAAGAGTGGTCGGCTCGTCGAGGTCGAGGGCAAGCGTCAAGCGCCGCAGGACGTCGAGGCTGGGAACCATGCGACCGTTCTCGACCTTGGACACGGTTGGCTGCCCCACCCCAGCGCGCTGCGCCAACACGGCACCCGTCAGGCCGGCCTCCGCACGAAGTCCCCGAAGACGCACCCCAAGTGCCTTCATCCGCTGCTGCCGCTCACTCCCCATACCCAGGGTTCTACACCACGGAGCAGCGGTCTCCCGATGCGCCGAGGTCTGTCCGTCCCGCGGAGCTCAGGAAGCGTCCTCTTCCGATCGCACCCAGGCCAGTTGCACGTCACTGAGCGGAGGGGAGAACCCTTCCGGGAACGCCATCATGAGGGGCTGAGGCCACATGTTCTCGGACCCATGCCGTTCGCAGTGAAGGGCGATGAGATGCGCCCCTTCCCCGCAGTCGTCGTGCCAGTAGTAGCGGTCATGGGTCTGACAGAAGTACGAGAACGTCGAGCAGTCGTCCTCGTCCACCGGCTCGTAGAAGTCCGGATCACACACAATCTGCGTCACCGGATCCTGCCGGTTGAACCTGGGGATGGGCCTGGGATCACACCACAGCAGTCGGGAAGGAAGCACGCGACCATCTTCCCTCCAGGCCCCGCGCTGCAACGACGTGCACAGCAAAACCGATCACGGCCACCGTCGACCATCAGCTGGGACCGAAGTGTCAAGCATCTACCGGAACCGGACACACCAACAGCCAGACCATGATTCAAACTTTCTCTACTGGTTCAAGGCGGCTCGCTCCGCTCCCCGCGCGCGGCCCGGCCCCCGGCCGGGCCTGCGCTCATGCCTTCGTCCCGCTCCAGCCCGGCCGACGCCCGTGCCGCGCGCACAGCGATCAGCCACCTGATGCCAGAGAAGGGGTACCTGCGTCTGGGGCTTGGCTGTCAGCTCCACGGCTTCACGGAGCCACTTTGGCGCAAGCCTCGAAGATCATGGCCCCAACGTCGTGCTTCACCGGGCAGGTCCACGGACTGCCCGGGGCGCCGGAGGCTTATGGGGTCATGATGACTTGCGCCGAAGCAGCGCCAACCCGATCTGGGCTGTCTACAACAGGCAGCCAGAAATGCGTACTGACTACTAACGTGCATTTAGGAAGTGTGGTGTCGAGTTCAGTAGCCGGCATCAGGGGTGTTCATATAGTCGGGCCACACCTTATCACGCTCAAGCTGATACCCATCGATACGTGCCGCAGTAACAAGAAAGATTCCACTACGGGATGACAGTCGACGATATTCTCGCTGCCTATACATCTCTTCCTGTGACAGATCTGTCAGAGCTCTAGCTGCAGCTAGCGTTCCGAATGCGTAAACACCCCACAAGACGACGAAAGGAATGTCCCGGCTAGTCCTCCCCGAGAGGATGAAACCGTAATCCTTCAACAAAAGGCCATCATCGCCTGGCTCCGTTTCACAACAGCGCTTTCCGGAGATGAAAACCTTGTGCTCCGGATACCTTATCTTAAAGTCGGGGCGATAACGCTTGATCAAACGCCTACTAACCGGATTGACACTTGGGCCGCCAATGCAGATAAACGGGGCTTCCGCAAGGTCTTCGTTAAACTCATCACCGGGAGAGAGCTCTATCTGTAGCGCCTCTTCGTTGCGCTGACGCAGTATTCTAGCGAGACGCGGAATGGACCCGACGAATTCCTTGCGAGCGTCATGCAGCGCCCGATACACGTGTGCGACGGCCGCCCCTTCAATTGCAGGACCAAAGAGAACATTTCCAGGCTGCTTCCTGAAGAATTCCCAGGCATCATGCGCCTTCTCTGAGTTTGGAGTTGATTTCTGAGTCTTGGTAGAGGAAAACCTCTCGCGCAGATTTCTCGGCCTCCCATTGAACGAAGTTTCGGCGAATCGGGCGAGCGCCCGAAGCTGACGCGATGAAGCAGACAGGACCACTGTGGCGTGCTTACTCTCATCAAGAAACTCTTCTAGATGTCCTAGTCTCTTTTTGCGGCGACTCCATCTCGCGAATTCTGCAAAGAGGTGAGCAAGTATTCCCACTACGATCGTGGCTGCAATCGTCACCAGGACTGTTATGAGCAACTCCATGGGGTGGCTCCGACTCTGCGCGTGTAAAGAGTCAACAGAAGGACCGCGCTGTACAGGCATGGCCTAAGAAGGAAAACCTTCTCTTCTCATGTTGCGACTCCCCTTTGCCCCGTGCAAGCTGACGATCAAAGTTGCAGAATGGCGGCGCAACCAACGACGCCGTACAGCCGTCAGCGGCTGGCTGACCATCCCACCAGCCCGAATGGACCTTCAGCGAAGGGTTCGAGACCAAGCGGTCCACCCGTGCCGGATGCGTGGGGAGGCAACGGGGAACACTCGGGTATCACGGAAGAGACGGTCAGGCCGTGGGTCCCGCTCCGACACACGTCAGAGCGGGAAGCCACGTGAGAACACCCGCTCTCAAGCTGAGGGCCCCTGGCCGTCGTCACGGGTCGGCGGTCGTCGCGTGCTCTTGTCGACGACACACCCCGATAGCGGGGCTGAGGCCGGTGGGGGTGCAGCAAGGCACACGCGCGCCTGGTCGGTCGGCGCACCCGCCGTCGTGGCTGGCTGTCGTCGGCTGAGGTTCGTGCCACTGCCGTGCCAGATGCAGCGGTCAGCCACGGTCAACATGAGTGTCTGACGGTTGAGTTGCCGGGCATCTCACCAGGCATCGAAGCCGCAGGTCACCGGTCCGACGCCCTAGCCTCTCTCCTAAAGTGGTTGTCCAACCCTGTCACTGAGTCCACACTCGCTGGAACTCTTCGGCCGGGATGGCTTCCAGCGGGTCCTCTTCAGGGTCGAGCGCCTGGTCCGTCAGGAAGCCGTGCTCGTCCTCCAGGTGCTCCCAGCTGTACCGGTGGAGTCGGCCAGCCGGAGTCAGCTCAGCCTGCTTGATGGCGATCAACTCACCGCGGTCGAGTACGGCCTCGAAATACCACAAGCCGCCCTCCTCGTCGGCATGGCGGAAGTGGTGCCGCAGAGTGGCCCCCTCATCAAGAGATCGGAAGTACGCCACGCTTTCTGCTTTGATGCGCTCCAGGTCAACCACGACGTCATCGTGCCAGCGAGCTCGCGCGGCTGCACCGCTCTGACATCCAGAGGTGACATCAACGACCCCGGACGCCAGCACCCTAGGCGGTCCTGCACAGCTGGCGTGGCCGGGTGGCTCCCCGGCAACGATCGAACTCCTGAAGCGACTGTCAACCGCTCGTCTGTGACGATGCGCCGGTCGTCGGCGGACAACACCAACCATCTGCACAGCGAGGCATTCCGACTGCCGGTCGCGCCTGATCTGCGGCATGATGCCCATCTGCGACCCAAGGGGGACTGTGGCAATGGAAAGAGCGCGCGCTGCCCTACTTTTGGATCGCCAACACAGGCCCCACAACGGAACCGCCCGACTACACGACACCCAGCGAACCAGCCGTCGTGTGGACGCCGTCGCCGGTGCAGAGCGTTCCGGAAACGCTGGAACCGGACGAGACGCTGAGTCAGTCCGCGCTCGTGCTCGCAGACGTTGCGTCTGCTGTCCAAGACATACCGCAGAACAGAACTCGACGATGCCAGGGTACGGACCCGTGACGACATCAGCCGCCTGTTCAGAGCAGCCAAGCAACACCTCTAGTCCTAATCAGTTTCCCTCCGGTAGCAGCTTGAAGAGCTGTTAGAGGAGTGGAACTTGGGCAGATCATCACGGAAAAAGAAGATCTGCCGTTGGTCTGCGCCGTTGATTTCGTCAACGGCTCTCCTTGAAACAGTGAGGCAGAATTTCCTGACCAAAGGGCTATGATTCCCCGACCGGCTCAACTGTAGTGATCCCTCGTACTGGCCTGGTTCGAATCTCCAGTTATCCGCCCAGAATACGAGCGTCGGCTGCTGAGGTTTATCTTGGCTGACGATGAATGGGGCAGGATCACTGCTCCAGCTATAGTTGACCTGATCCGAACCGAAATCATATACATATGTTCCGGTCTCGTGCCAGTAAAAAATTGGTTTCTTTTGAGGCGAAATCGAGCCGACGGGAGTCAGTTGCAGACGTGCGTCACGAATCACTTCGACATCCTGGGTCTTGAACCTGGTGGACACCGTTGGCTGAATTTGAAAGACGGTTCCGTTTTCCACTGGTCCAGTGCGCAAAAGGTGAGGAAGTGACACATCGATTCTTGGCTTCTTTTGGGCTTCAGTGAAGTTATAGATCGAGAGCGCAAGCGCGACAACAGCGGCCAGCGTGGCGGCCCACTTGTGCACATGTTCGAATCGTGCTCTTCGAGGCTCCGCCCCCGTCTCATCCGTTCCGTTCACGCTCCTACTCTCTCTGAGATCAGAGTCGTCGGCCTGCGGTGTTGGCCCATTTGGACAGCACACTTAACCTCTGAACCGCCGCCGGCGAATCGCCCCCTCTCACAGTCGGCGATGTCGGAACGATCCGCTCGCGGTGAGGTTTGCTGATTATCCCTCGGTCGGCGAGGCTTCACGGGATGAAAGCGGCAGTGAGCCTCTGCGGCTTTGGGCTGCTTCCTCGTGGCCGGCGTGGCTGAGGCCAGTGCGGGTGCAGCGGGGCATACGCGTGTGTGGTCGGCTGGCGAGCCCGCCGTCGTGGCTGACTGTCGTCGGCTGATGTATCAGACGGGCAATGCCTACGGTGTACTCAGCTTCCAGCAGTCACTGACATCGCCTGTCTCAGGGTCTTGGGCGCACTCCCAAGGAGTGGCGAAACTCGTGGAGGTGGGTGAGTCCGTTGGTCCCCGTGGCCCGTCACTGGGTGACACCAACATGACCACGGCCGCGAACGCGGCAACCACCAGGATCGCGGCCGGGATGAGCAGTAGCCCCTTAAAGGTGAACTCCTGGAAGAACCACCTCACCGACTTCACAGCGATCCCTTCTTGTGCCAGAGGTGATGAACAGGCGCACCTTCTGAGGCGGTTGCATGGGCGGCGTGGCCTCGGCCCAACCCTCCCCAAGGCTGCTGACAATGTCCCGGACCGAGTTCGACCCTAGCCTGAGGTAGCAGCCTGAGTGTCTAACTGCGTGACAACGTCCACGCACAACGGCGAACAACCGCGGACGTCTGCGGACCATCTGCGCAGGTGAGCAGCACACCGGCTCAAGGCAGAGCCCCCACCCGAGTTGCTTCGGGACGAAGAGGTCACGCTCCCAAACCGCGTCCAGAGTCAATTCGAGGGCAGGGGGCGGAGCGCGTAGACGATCGTCACCGCGTGCTGAATGGCCTTAGCCGCCTGATCCACCGTCGGGCTTCCCCTGCATGAGCTGCGCGGTTCCTGACATTGGCAAGCTGGTAAATGACCTTGCTCTTCGACGAGACGCCCGGCTCTCCTCCGAGGTGTTTACTCAAGACGTACAGGTTTGCGATCATCCGGATCTGCGAATGCCAGGGCATCCCGGTCCTTGCCGTCCGCGCCTACATGGGAGCCGGCCCGTGGGTGACGACACCCCTCAGACGTCCCCGGGCCGTGGCCTCACATCCACCCAGCAAACCGTCAACCGCGCGCTCTCGGCGGCGCGGGCACCGGTTGAGCGCGGCGTCGCACGACTGAAGTCATGGCGGATCTTCTGCAGCCCGATGCAGCCCGAAATCGAATGTCGTCAATCGCCGCCGCCGTCCTCACCCTGGAGCGGCAACGCTGAAAGAGTTCACTAAGTAGTTCCGGGCGCCGGCTAGGAGCCTTGAGCAGCCGACACGCGGCTACGGGCGCGGGCGGCCCCGGCTTAGGGTGTCCAAATGCCGCGCCTCCCGTTCAGCGCCCACGGCCGTTAGCGCGCGAATGACCTCGGCTAGGCCGAAGGTGCTTGTCCCTAGATCTGCTGCGGTCCAGCTCGTCAACTGTGCCAGGACGTCCATGACGCCGCCCAATTCAGGAGTGCCGAGCAGGTGATGGACGGCAACGTCGATCCGTTCGGCGATATCCGTCCACGGCCGGTCCGAGGGCTCCACGGTGAGCAGCTCTTGCAGGGAGTCCGCCAGGGCACCTGCCCCCTCCTCCCGGCGGTCGGCAACGAAGAGAAGCCGCGCCATGCGCAGGTGGTCCCGGGACAAGTCCCGTCGGATGCCTCCCACATAGGTGTTGCGCGAGGCCGCTTCGAGGCTGACGATCTCACGTTCGACCTCCTTGGTCAGGCGGGCAATCTCTGCCGGGATGTCGAGATCCTGAGGGGTTGTGGGAGTCGTGTCGGCGTCACGGTCGGATGTACCGAATGCCGGATCGACCGGCTGAATGCCGTACACCGTCCAGCCGTCGAGTAGCAGATCGAGAGTCTGGCCGTACCCCCACCACGGTTGCCGGTAGTACTGGTTGAGCTGGTAGAGACGGTAAGTCATGTTCGTGTAGTCGACCACGCATAGCAGGAACACGCTGTTCACATCGACGTCCACGATCAACTCGATCTCCACCTCCTCCTGCTCCACTGGGAAGGAGACGACGCCGATCTCGACGTCCTCGTCCGACGTCTTGGACTTCTCGATGACAGGCAGGACGACCTCGTCGCCCGGAGCTCCCACGAAGGTGAAGACATCGCTGCGTTTGGTCGGAATGGTCGTCAACCGCTCGACCAGGACTTCAGTGTGGCCGTCCCCTTCCGGTGCCTTTCTCATCCGCTGCGACGCGAGATCTCCCACGGGCGAACATCTGATGCCGATCCCACGGTGGCTGAGGTCGAGGAGCAGAGGTACGGCTCCGGTCATTGCGGCCGAGGCGCCAGCGAGCAGCGACGAGTACAGCGCCAAGCCGCGGCTGACGGCGAGATCCTGGTACTGCTCGATGAACTCCACCTCGTCGAGCATCTCTCTGAGACTCTCCCGTACAGTGAAGATCTTGCCGCCGAGCCCAGTGAGCAGGACCACGCTGATGGGCTCGGTCATCAGCCGGTCGTTGTAGGCGTCGTCGATAGCTGTCCGCACCACCTCCCTGAAGCGTGAGGTCAACTTGGCGCAGGCTTTGCGGAATTCGGCCCGGTCAAGGGTGAAGCGGTACGACAGCACCTCGGAACCGATCTCCATGTCGTGGATGACGACGGTGGCCCTCTCGTCCTCGGTGAGCACGTGTTTGGCCCGCTCCGCTTCCCTTAGGACCTGTGCCTCAAGCCCGGCATCGAAGATCACCGCATTGTTCCATGCCCTCAGTCGCTCCTTGAACAAGTCCGCCAAAGCCTCGTCGAAGTCCAGGCCGCCAAGGTGGTTGTCGCCGTAAACCGACTTGATTTCGTGGACCTGCTCCATCACATCGGCGACCGCCACGTCGAGGGTGCCCCCGCCAAGGTCGATCACCAGGGCGACCCCCTCCCAGTCCGGTCGGTCCAAATGCAGCAGGACACACGCGATGTTGGGCTCTCCGACCATCCGCAGCACTTTCAGCCCCGCCAGTTCGAACGCGTGCAGCAGGCTGTTGTTCTGGCGGATGCTGAAATTGGCGGGGTAGGAGACCATCGTCTCCCGCGGTAGCGTGCCCAGCACTTCCTCCGCATTGGTGCGCAGGCTCCGGATCACCAGTGAGGCCACGAGGTCAACCGGCAGTTCCGCGCCGTCGATGGTGACGGGGGCTTCCATCCCCAGGTGACGTTTGATCGCCCGTACCGTTCGTCCCGCGAAGTACCGCTCCAGGTCGACCGCGCGTGAGCCGACCAGATAGTCGAGATCCGGGGCGAAAGTTACGACGGAAGGCACGAGCTGGCGTCCATCGCCGCCGGGTATGACGTGGACCCTTGCCTCGTCGTCGGCCACCGCGATAACGGAGTTGGTTGTCCCGAAATCGATAGCGAAGGACGCCCATTCAGGTATCTTCGCGCTGTTGATGCGAATAACTGACCGCTGTCTCAGTTCCTCCCCGACCCGCGCGGAGGCCCGCCACTCGTTCCGCTTGCGCGGTGAGATGACTTCAAGGTCCATGAGTGCCGCTGGCTCGAGACGGGAGTACGGCTCCTGAGGCGGCTTGTCGTAGTCTCGAGCGAGGCGCGGTACATGGGCCGCCAGAAAGCCGTCGAGCTGTCCGACCGTGATGCAGCGGCCATCGTCGCCGAAGGCACCGCAGAGCGCCTCGGTGAAGATGCCGGACTTCAACCGGTTGCTCTCGTAGGAGCTGGTTCCCGGCGCGCACGAACAGAATGAGACCACGCCGGGCGGGCAGAGCCGCTCGACGTCGACCTTCCGCGCCGTCGCGAAGAGCGACTTGCCGCCGGCGACTGGGGTGCGACATGCATCCAGCAGTAGCACCACGTGTCGGGCACCGGTCGCCTGCAGCATCCGCAGCAGGAAGGCGAAGTTTAGGCTGGTGTCCTCCAGGGCGTCGGTGAGCGCCTCTCGCGTGATCAGGTAGTCTTCGCCGTCCGCCGTCGAGTGGAAGCCATGGCCGCTGAAGAAGAAGTACAGCCGATCGATGGGGTCGGCGGCGTGCTTTGCCAGCTTCGACAGGGTGCGGATGACGTTGTGCCGGGTCGGCTCAGAGCCGGTCAGGTCGTCGGCGAAGGTGAAGACGGCCTCCTCAGGGACGTCCATGGCGTCCCTGAACACCTCGCCGATGCGCAGTGCGTCGAGATGGGCGAACCGCAGGTCGGCGATGTCGTCGTCCTCGTAGTGGGAGCAGCCGATGGCCAGCGCCACGTTCAAGGCGTGCCACTCTGCCTGCGCTGGAAGATCAATTTCATGCCGCCGTTGATCTCCGCGGACGTGGCGCCTACGAGGCGCACCTCACCTTTTCCGGTGACTTGGACATGGACCTCAAGGCCGGTCAGTTCGAGAGTGTCCGAGGCGGTAGACGCCTGGTCAAAGACCCCACCGACGTATTGGCAAAGGTCGGCAACACCGCGGGCGAGGACATCAGTGCTGATCCGGGAGACCTGGGTGACCGCTGCCCGGGTTCGGGTGAACACGGACTTCTCACCGTCGTCAACGCCGTAGTCGACCGTGATGACCGGCACCTCAACGCTGGGCTGCTCGTTCCTCATACGCAAAAGTCTGCTGCCCGATGGGCCCGGTGTCTCGTTGTAGCGTACCCCCCCCTCTTGGGTTTGATTGCAGCTTGTTGCCCCATGACATGGCATTGAACGCAGTTCCGCATAAACCCGCCCCCCATCCGGTGGCTTGTTGACTGATCTCTGGAGAGCTACGGATCAGATGCTGCTCTTCCCCAAGCGCCCCCACGAGCCAGCAGCAGTGAGTGTCTAACTGCGTGACAACGCCGGCGGACGACGGTGGACAAGCGCGGACGCCTGCGGACCATCAGTGCAGGTGAGCGGCACACCAGCCCCTGGCAAGGGGCTGCTCCAGTTGGTCGGGACGAAGAGGTCCTGTCACCCAGGCCAGCCGTAGGGTGAGGGCGTGCGAAACGACCGACACGACGAACCTCTCTCCGGCGAGGAACTGGAACTCTTCTTGCAGTACCTCCCTCGCTTCACCAACCACGACGTCGATCAGTTCGTACTCATGGAGGTAGGTGACCCCGACTACCCGTGTCACATGGACCTGTCCCGGGCTCCGGTACCCGGAACCGACCGCGCCGCCTACCGTCGCCCATAGCCGAACCAGGCGGAATCGCCTGACATCCACGGCTGACATCAACAGCGCCGGAGGCCGACAACTTCGGGCGGTCGTAGGCGTCAGCTCAAGCCGCGCAGCAGCCGACCGCTGAAGGCGTCGGATCGAACTCCTAAAGCGGTGGTCCTGTCCAGGCACCCTCTCTACCCTGTCGGCATGTGCCGATACGCGACCCCCTATAAGCCGCATTTCGTGTGTCTGGTGTGCCGCTCCTCGTTCAAGCAGAACCCGCTACCGCCGCGAGAGCATCCATGCCCGCGCTGCCGCGCTCCGATGATCAACGCTGGGTTCGACCTTGCCATCCCTCGCCGTAGAGATAAGGGGGCCTGGGAGGCACTTGGGGCCGCGTTGCACGCCGGCCTCACCTTCCATTCATGCGGTTGTGGTGGCCCCGGCTACCGACCGCGGTCGACTGCAGAAGTCCGGGCGCGACGCCGGGCCGCTCAGCGGCTCGGGCTGCCAGACCAGAGGGCACTGAAGCGCTACGACCCCTGGGATCCAGAGCCCGGGGAGGAGAGCGCATGACGGACAGAGAGGCTGCAATCCGCGCTGTGGCGCGCCGCGCTGACCACGTGTACTGGGTGCGGGATTGGCCCGACAAGCCGACCTGGCGGGACCGGCTTCGCCGATGGATGGACCCCGCGTCGTACCACTTCGACCGGACCGCCACCCCACCGGAGCCCTGGGTTGACCGGCCCGCCGGATATTACGAGCGAACAGGCTGGCGCATCCGTGCGGCCTACGTAAGATCCGACCTCGCTTTCGAGGTCGAGTACGTGGTCTGCAATCCGTGCAAGATCGGCTGGGTGGAAGCACCTCACTCCTACGAGGGCTATAAGCGCTGTGGCCTCGCCTCAGCCGCTCTCCGCTCCCTGCGCCAGGTCTACCCAGGAGTCCAGTGGCACACGGGCGGCGGCCATTTCCGCGATGCCGAGCCCTTCTGGAGTTCCGTCAGCGTCGACGTACCCGGCGGCTACACCCAGCGGGGAAGATGCCGTCATGTGGAACCGTGGCGAGCATGAGGACACTCCCAGGTCCGTGCACCAGGGAACCCGCGATGGCCGCCCGTCTCAGTTTCCGTCTCATTCAGCGCCGTTCACAGCCGTTCAGGCGAGACCGCTCGCCATCATCACGCCGTCAGCCATCCGCCCATGAACGCAGGTGAACGACCCCGCGCACACCCCATGCCCTCACCACCACAGTTGGAAAGCGTGTTGGTCCAAAGCCCGGAGTGAAGCGACGGTTGTAAAACGAGTGCCGGCACATGGTCCATCGTCGAGGATGCCCTCATGAACAACGACCTGGTGGCGTTCCTCAAGGTGCGCCTGGACGAGGAGGCCGAACTGGCCCAGCGCTGCGAGGCGGCCGGATGCTGCGGGGAGTGGACCGCCCGCGGGGACACGGTCGACTTCCGCCAGGTGGACCTCACCGGTTTCCATCCCGCAATCGCGCAACACGTGGCCCTGCACGACCCCGTCCGTGTGCTGCGCGAAGTCGAAGCCAAGCGGCGCGTACTGAACCGTCACAGCATCAGCCCCGCCGAAGGCGACCCCGAGCGTCCCTGGGACGATCATGACGACTGCCAGTTCGACGGCGACCTATGGCCGTGCGACGACCTGCTCGACCTCACACTCCCCTACCAGGACCACCCCGACTTCCCCGAGCGCTACAAGGCGAGCCGAGATACCGAGGGACGCGGCGACCACACCACAGGCGCACCGATGGGCGGGGGACCACGGTGAAACCAGCAGAGCCCGGTGAGACACCAGTACACACATTTTCCCAGGTCAGCGCCCAACCAGCCGCATATGCCCGCAGCTTCCCAAGCTGAGGATTCCGAAGCTCGGCGCCGACTGGCCCCCGCAGTTTTGCTCTAGTCGGAGCGTAATGCAGCCAGAAATCCCATGCTTGACATGGCATCGCGCTCTAGTCTTCGAGTATGGCGAGCACGACATGCGGATGGTGCGGACGGCTAGCTCACATGAGACCTGTCGGCGGTGCCGAGGTCATCTCTGATCCGAACAGCCGTCTCAATGTGGGATTCGAACCCTATCAATGTGCTAACTGCCGCCGGCTGCTCCTCGCCTACGGATGGACTGACGTTCAACCGACGAACGGATGGGACGACACTCCTTCCGACCTCTGGGACCACCCTCAGGCCCAGGAGCCACGATGGCTGCCGCCAGCCAGGTCCAACAAGACGTTCCCAGATGTCCCGGCAGCCATCGAGTCGCTCGCGGTAGAGGCACACGATTGCCTTGCCATCAAGGCAGACCGAGCTGCCGTCACGCTCGCCCGTGCAGTCGTCGAGGCATCTGCGAAGGAGAAGGGCGTGACGAGGGGGAGTCTGATCGCGAAGATTGATGAGCTTCACAACCGGGGGCTACTGCGCGGGCACATCAAGGAAGCAGCGCACGAAGTGCGCTTCGGCGGCAATGGGGCAGCCCATGGCGATCTCACCCCAGGTGACCACGAGGCGGCTGAAGAGATCTTGACGCTCATGGATGAGGTGCTGAACGAGCTGTTTCAATCCCCAGCCCGGGTGGCACGTGCCCGTCAGCGGCGTATGCAGCAGTCCCAAGCCCTCCCCGAGTCGGTGAATGCCGCGGCACCAGAAGAAGTGTCGAAGAACTGACTTCCTGATGGTGTACTCACAGCGTTTCCGCGCTTCGGCGTTCGTGGACTATCCGTGGACTAAGGAGCGCCGCTTAGTTGGTGAGGAGCATGTGACCTGCGTTTATGTCCAGAACCCAAGCGGCCTCCGGAGCCGTGTGCGCAGGTTCGAATCCTGCCGGGGGCACCGCAGATCAGGTGCCTAAAAGGCCCTCTGATCAGGCAATACGCCAGATCGGAGGGCCTGCTGTTGTATGCAGCTATCTGCCACCGAAAGCAGCCCCAGGACGGGCGCTGCGGGACATACGCGGGATCGGACATCGATAGACGAACCGACCGATCTCGCACATAAGAAACACCCCGAGGCGGGCACCTCGGGGTGTTTGGTGTGATCATCGTCACGCGTATTCGAGCAGCAGATCTTCGATCCGCTTGTTGGCCACAACGTGACGACCGTGGAGGCATTTCGCATAGCGCGCCAAGAGCACCTCCACTGTGTTGCCTGCACGCTCAGCAACTTCCGTGGGGTCGACCCCCGCGTTGAGCCACGTCGAGAGCGCCGAGTGGCGTAGATCGTACGGGCGGTCGGCCAACGGACTATTGGCAAGCTCCGGCGGCAGCCCGAACTCCCGCGCCTCTCCCCACACGCGCGAGTAGGTCGAGGAACCAACCAGTCCGCCGCGCTCATTGAAGAAGAGTCTGCCGTCGTCCGCCGTGCCGAACATGTCGATGCCGTCTCGCCAGATGGCCACGAGGATCGGCGGTAGCGGCGTCGGCCGCACTTCCTCGGAATCACGATTCTTCAGCCCGCGATCGTCGTGCACCTCGCCGGTCTTGGTCCACTTCTTGCCCGCTGTCGGCCGGGTTCGGTGGAGATTCGCTAGCCCCCAACCCTCCTCAGGGAGGTAGCAGTCCTGGATCGCGACTCCGACGGTTTCCGCCGGACGCATCCCGGCGTAGTACATGCCGGCGAACATGCCCACCAGCCGCCTGCCCCTGGCGCGGTGGTAACCGCCCACGTACGAGACGGAGCCGATCAGGTTGCTGGCCTGCTTCGGGTTGGCCACGACGCGAGGGTCGACAGGGACGATCCTGTACTACAGCCGTGACTCGCGATCTCGCTTGTCGCGGGTGGCGTAGTGGCAGCGTTGTGCGCGTGATTGGTGGGTTCTGCGCCAGCGTGACTGGGTGATCACGATCGCGGGTGGAGGCGGTGTGGTGGCCCAGACGAGCCGGTTGAGCAGGCGGCGGATCTCCTCGGCGGTGTAGCGGATCAGCTTTTCAACGCGGCCCGACGGGCCCCCTTTTCCGGTGCCTGGGCCGGTGCGGGCAACAGGTCGTGTTCGTCGGGTTCAACGTTCGCAATGATCTGCCCTGCCGCTTCAACGAACTCGACGTGCTCCGACGGCACTGGGCGCGTTTCGCGGCGGTGTCGCAGGGCTCGGTCGTGCCGCCGTACGAAGTCCTGATCCACCCCTCCAGCGGGTGCAACCTGCGATGCGCTTGGTGCATAGGAGACCATGTCCCCCTCGAGTTATGGGACGAACAGCGCGAGCAGCTGGTCATGCTCGACGCGGCCAAGGACGCTGTTGATCTGCTCCCGGACCATCTGACGACACCGGCGAACATGCTCAAGCTCATAGGCGACATCGTCGACTACGAGGTGGAGGCGCCCTACCGGCAGAGCGGCGAGGACTGCTCGGGCGTCTTCAAGGTGGAGGCCGTGTCGTTCTCCGGGTTGATAGGCGAACCACTCGTCGCCCGCAAAGCCCTGATACCGGCATTCGGTCTCCTGGCCGAGCGCGGCATGAGCGATAGTCAAGAGCTGTGGATGGGACCTTTCGACGGGGTGATCTCAGCAGCCGCGAGCCGAGCGTTTTCGCGCACCTTCGAGGCGGTATTGGCGGACAACAGCGCGGCGGTAGCCCTCAGCGTGACAACATCAACGTATGGGCATCTTCAACTCCATCGCGCGTGGCCTCGGTAGCCTCCGCCCGCTGTCCGACGCGGAACTCGCAGACGAACGCGAGGCGCTGCGAGAGCGTTACGTATCCGCTGGGGATGTCAACGAAGCGGATAAACTGTACGACGAGCTGCACCGCTACGACGCAGAGATGATTCGCCGTGCAAACGAGGCCTATGCCCGCGAGAACCCGAACCCACCAGAGCCCAGGCATCGCGAGCACGGGTGGTACCTGCCGAACGACGACTAGGCGGGCGTCTGCAGGCGGAGAGTAAGCGCTTTTGCACGCAGTTCCGGCGAACCCGCCTACCGCGCAGGGTCGTTGGGCGACAATCTCTGCATGCTGGCACCGATCCCCCCGCCTCCGCCGTCGCAGCGGAGCGTCATCATCAAGAAGCCCCGCAGCCCGGCCCGACGGCTCATGCAGGAGGCCGGCAGCGGGCCGCTGCCCGTTTTTGCCCTGCGCATCCAGGACCGCGCCCGCGCCACCGCCAATGACTTCCTTCGCGAGCACGGGTACCGTGAACATCGGCTCTACGTCCTGGAGATCGCCGGACACACACCCCGCATCGAGATCGGGTACAGCAGCGCTCCATGGGAACGCCTCACCCGGCACATCGGGGAAGTCAATCGCTGGCAACACACGCTGATCCAGGCCCATTTCTCCGACGCTCTGCCCGACAAGGCCACGGCCAAGAGCGCCGAGCAGCAGGCGCACGCGTTCATGAGCAAGTTCTATGACTGCGTGCCGGGCTCTCCGGAGATGTTCGTTGGCAGTGACTTCCGCGCCGGGAAGACCTGCGTGGAGACTGCCGTGGCCTGTGCGTTGTGCGGACGGTCGGAGCAATTGTCAAGATCTGTGGATCGCTGAAGTTATGGCGCCACACACGCGAAGGCGGCCAGGCCCCCGAGCGCCTTCGGGGCGCGGTGGGGGTGGTGGTCAGCAGCAAGGTCCGGCATGGCGGTTCTCCTCGGCGAGGTCGGTGTAGGGCCGGAAGGCCGCTCCGGAGCACGGCGGGCCCTGGTGACGTAGCCCTTGCTGGTTGATGTCCGCCAGCCGTCCCAGTACGGGCCCTGGACGCCGCAGGAGGAGCAGACCCGGGCCCGGTTGACCAGTTCCTCCTCCCGCTGCGCCCAGCGGTCCAGGAGCTCGATGTAGGCGCGGGGCAGAAGCCACCCCTCCCCGGACCAGGTCAGCAGCTCCAGCGGTCGGGTGCCAGCCATGTTCTGCGAGTGCCGGTAGCGGCTACTGGCAGCGACGAATTCCTCCCACGTCAGATCCCCGGGCAGCCCGTTCACCCCGACCCGCTGCCAGGCGTCGTTCCACTCGTCATACGGGATCCCGTCGTGGGCTTTGTGGCGGGCCAGCCCGAACATCCATGACACCAGTCGGCGCCGCCAGTCCACGCGCTGCCACTCCTCCGGGTCGCTTTGTCCGAAGTCGCGGTACGCGGGCAGTTGGACGTCGACGACGTCGTCCAGGTCCAGGCGCAGCTCCGCGAATGCCTGCCCGGCCCGCCGGATGTCCCGCAGCGCGGGTCTACTCTTCGCCGTCGAAGCCGTGGTCGAAGCCCTTGAGTACCGGATCCAGTTCGGCGGTTATGTAGCTTTCTTTGCTTGTTGTTGACCTGACCCGCGGTGAACATGATGAGGCAGGCCAGCACCCATGAAGGACAAGTGCTGGCCTGCAACAATTCAGAGGGACGGTCGTTGCCCGGTTCTAACGTGCCGTATCAGGCAACATTTGCCCTGTCCACCACCTCGCGTAGGCGTTCATTGGCGGCGTGTTTGTTCCGCCAGACGATGTAGCGGCGGATCATGCTGCCCTGCTCCTTGTGGCTGGCGTGGTCGGTGCCGTCGAGGGCGAAGTTGCGCAAGGCGGTGAACTGGGCCTCGATGCGGTTCAGCCAGGAGCTGTTGGCTGGCGGTCCACCCCCGAGCGCCGCTCGATGGTGTACTGGGCCCGCCGCCGGGCCGAGGAGATCCGCCAGCTCAAGGGCTGCGGCGCCGAGGTAGGCGCAGCCCTTACAGGGCTCGCGGGTGGTGCGTCGTCGAACGGGACGTAGACGACGTCCGGCCGTGGTAGCGGTCATGCTGGTCAGAGGCATTGCCGTCCTGTGTTGGTGCCCACGTTGCATGAACTATGCGCTGAGCATCGGCAATCGTGGTTCCCGAACCCGGGAGTCGGGCACGGGGCAGCTTGGGTCCTTCTCCCATCGTCGGGAGCGGATCTCAGCACTTCTCGCGGCTGCGCCCCGCCTCAGTCCGTTGTCTCGGTCGCCAGCTCACACGCACGCACGTACTCCTGCACCAGCGGGCGGCGGTCGTCGGCGCGCCAGGCCAGGGCGAAGCGGCTGGGCGAGATGCCCCTCACCGCACGGGTGACGACTCCGCCAAGGGTGATCAGAGGGGTGTTCCCGGCCGCCAGCAGGACCACGCCGAGACGCGCGACGAGCGCCTCGTACGTCTCCTCGGTGCTTGCCACCTCCGCGCCGATGAGTGCTGGCTGCCCGCCGCGGGCGTCGGTGGCAAGCCAGTAGTCCCGCAGTGGCCCGGCGCTGTCAGGTAGAGCGAGGAAGGGCTCGTCCAGCAGGTCGGTGAAGTCGATGATCTCCTTGTCGGCGAGCGGGTGAGTGTCGGCCATGGCGACCAGGCGGGGTTCCTCGGCGACCACCACCCACCGGTAGCGGTCCGGATCGGGCAGCGGGAGCCAGACGAACGCCGCGTCGCACGTGCCGTCGGCGAGCCCGGCGGTCGAGTCGTGCCAGGGGACCTGGCGAAGTCTGAGGCGGGCGTCGGGGCGTGCGGCGGTGAAGCGGGAGCGGATCGCCGGCAGAACGCCCCCGCGCCCCGGGCTGGTACTCATCCCCACGACGAGGACGGCCGCCCGGTCGGCCACGACTCGGGCGACTGCCTCCTGGGCTGCGTCCCACTCGGCGAGAATGCGCTGAGCATGCGGGAGCAGCGCTGCACCGGCCGCGCTCAGGCGTACTTCGCGCCGGTCGCGCTCGAACAACGCGGCCCCCACCTGTTTTTCCAGCATCCTGATCTGTTTGCTCAGCGCGGGCTGCGAGACGTACAGCCGCTCGGCTGCGCGCGTGAAGTGCAGCTCCTCGGCCACTGCGGCGAAGTACCTCAGGTCCCGTCCGTGAACGTCCATAACCATCGGCTATCACAGCGGATCTTGGACGGGCAACCGGTGTGCCCCGCAAGGTAGTTCACACACGGACCGCCGAGAACAGCGGATCACCCGGCACAAGGAGAAGAACATGAACAAGGTATGGCTGGTCACCGGGGCGAGCAGCGGGTTCGGCCGGGCGATCACCGAAGCGGCGGTGGCTGCGGGCGACATCGTGGTCGCCGCCGCCCGCCGCACTGCGCTGCTCGACGACCTGGTCGCCGCGCACCCGGACCAGGTCGAGGCGCTACCGCTGGACGTCACCGACATCGCGGGCGTCCAAGCCGCGGTCGACGGCGTGGCAGCCCGGCACGGCCGGATCGACATCCTGGTCAACAACGCCGGACGAGGCATGGTGGGGGCGGTCGAGGAGACCACCGACGCGGAGCTGCGGGACCTGATGGACCTGCACTTCTTCGGCCCGGCCGCGCTCACCCGGGCCGCGCTGCCGCACATGCGCCGCCGGGGCTCGGGCGCCATCGTGCAGCTGACCAGCATGGGTGGGCGGTTCGCCTTCGCCGGAGTCGGCGCCTACTGCGCCACCAAGTTCGCCCTGGAGGGGCTCTCCGAGGCCTTGGCCGCCGAGGTCGCCCCGCACGGCATTCGGGTGCTGATCGTCGAGCCCGGCGCGTTCCGTACCGGCTTCGCCGGCGCCGCAGCGCTGCGGCCCTCCCCGGCCCTGGACGCCTATCAGGACACCGTGGGCCCCGTCCTTTCTGGGCTGCCGGGCGGAAGCGGCCAGGAACCCGGGGACCCGACCAAGGCCGCGGCCGCCATCCTCACCGCTCTGGACGCCGACGAACCGCCGCTCCGTCTGCCGCTCGGCGACGACGCCGCCGACGCGATCACCGACCACCTCGACCGTGCCCGCACCGAACTCCGCTCCTGGGAAAAGCTCACCCGCTCCACCGACTTCGACGACTGACACTTCCAGCCGCATCCGCCCCTGTTCCCGCCCACCGTCTCCACGCAGGCGCGGCGGGAGACCCAGGCGGCGGGCGCCGCGGTCGGGGACGCGCAGCTTCCGGCTGCGATCGTCGCGACGCGCTCCGACCAGCGCATTCCGGCCCAGTGATGACAGCGACCTGCGGTGACGGCAACTGCCCCCACAGGCAGCAGGCTGACCGCACGTACCGCTACGCCGGGCGGCGGAGCCCTGTCGCACCCGGCACGTGGCTCCCCGCTGCAGGCCGGTCGGTCCATGGTCGCCCCCCTGGCTTCCAATCTCGGTCGCATACCTTCAAGAACGTCTCAGGAGTGTCCTGATGAAATCGCGGCTTAGGTCCTCCCCGGCTGCCCGCACCGCGGGCTCGGCGCCGGAGGCGGCCCGGGGCGGATCCCCGACGGTGCTCGGTGCCGCCCTGCTGGGCTTCTTCCTCATCTCGCTGGACGCGTTGATCGTCACCGTCGCGCTGCCCGACATCGGCCGCAGCCTCGGTGGCGGCATGTCCGGCCTGCAATGGGTGGTGGACGGATACACGCTGATCTTCGCCGCCCTGATGCTCTCCGCGGGCGCCCTCTCCGACCGCATCGGGGCCCGGCGGGCGTACGGCGGCGGCCTTGTGCTCTTCGCGCTGGCCTCAGCGGCGTGCGGACTGGCGCCCGCGCTCAGCGTGCTGGTGGCGGCGCGGCTGGTACAGGGGGGTGCGGCGGCGGTGATGATGCCGGCGTCGCTGGCGCTGGTCCGGCAGGGTTTTCCCGACCAGGCGAAGCGGGCTCGGGCGATCGCTGTCTGGACCGTGGGCGGCGCGGTTGCGGTGGCGGCCGGGCCGGTGCTCGGCGGGGCGCTTACCGCCTCCGTGGGCTGGCGGTGGATCTTCTTCGTCAATCTCCCGGCGGGTCTGCTGGCGCTCGCCCTGCTCGCCCGCGTGCCGGCCTCTCCGCGGCTGCCCTCGCGGCTGGACGCGGTCGGGCAGGTGACGGCGGTGGTCGCGATGGGCGCGCTGACGTATGGCGTGATCGAGGGCGGTGCCGAGGGCTTCGGCCGGCCGTTCGTGGTGGTGTCGCTGCTGGTGGCCGCGGCCGCGGCAGCTGCCTTCCTCGCCGCGCAGGCCAGGGGCGCGCACCCGATGCTCCCGCTGCCGCTGTTCCGCTCGCGGGTGGTGGCGGTGTCCTTGGTGGTCGGCTTCATGCTCAATGCCGCTTACTACGGTGGGGTGTTCATCTTCAGCCTGTACCTGCAGCAGGAGCGCGGGCAGACCGCGCTGCATGCGGGCCTGATGTTCATTCCGATGACGGCTCTGGTCGCAGTGGTGAACCTGGCCTCGGCGAAGCTGGCCGAGCTGTTCGGCCCGCGGGTGCCGATGGTGGCGGGACAACTGATCGGGACGGCCGGGCTACTGGCGCTGCTCACAGTCGGCGCGCACACCAACGTATGGGCAGTGGCGGCGTTGATGGTGCCGGTCGGCCTCGGCGGGGCGCTGACGGTGCCGGCGCTGACCGCGATGCTGCTGGACGCGGTGCCCGGCGACCGAGCGGGCACTGCCTCCGCCGTGCTCAACACCGGCCGCCAGGTCGGCGGGGCGATCGCGGTGGCAGTCTTCGGGGCGCTGCTGGCGGGAGCGGACACGTTCCTGGCCGGCATGCGGTGGAGCGTGCTGCTCGCGGCTGCCGGGCTCGTACTGACGGCGGGCGCGACGCTGACGCTGCCGCGGGACGGGCGCCGGGGTGCGGAGATGTGAGCCGAGCGGTGTGTCACGGCAGGGCCGCGGGTCTCCTCGCCACTGGAACGGTGCGGACCGAGCTCCAGCGGGTCCTGCCGCCGCCCACCGCTCGACTTCTCAGACCACCACAGGGCGGTTCACGGTCTGCTCTCCGGCCTGCGCATTGGGACAACGCGTGCATCGGCGTCGCGGCCACTCAGGGTGGCGTTCTCCAATGCGAGGAGGTTGATCGCGGCGGCATAGACCTGGAGTCGTTCTTCCAGGTCGGCGCAGTGCTGGCGGAGGTCGGCGTACTTCTTCTTGAGCTGCTCGTGCTCGCTGAGCTTGCGGGTGAACGCCTCGGGTGTGCTGTCCTGGGCTTTCACCCGGGCCTGGAAGAGCTCTTTGAGATCGAGGTGCTGGTGGGTGAGGTGCCAGCGCTTGACGCCGGCTTCGATGGCGAGTTGGTAGACGCTGAGGCGTCCGCTGGAGCGCAGGGGCGTGCCGGCCAGGAGCCGTTCCATCGCGGCGAGGATCGCGGCGCGGACCGGATCGCCGTCGGTGGGGCCAGTGTCGGTCACTGGTGCTTCTCCGGTTCGTGGGCGTCGAGGATCCGTTGCAGCCGCGTCAGTTCGTGGCGTTCGCGGTCGTGCCGGATGGGCGGGGCGAGAGGGTTGTCGACGACGGCGGTGAGTTCGCGGTGGTGTCGGCGGAGGTGCTGGATGTCGCGGTCGGTGCGGGCGATGTTGCGGCACTTGGGCCGGCAGTCGTCGGTGTCCGGGGTGACCAGCGGGTCGTCGATGGTTCCGCGTAGTTGGCAAAGGGCCTGGGCGGGGTCGAGGACGCAGGTCATCCCTTGGCCATGGTGGATCTGCAGGAGCGGGTTGCCCAGCAGGTCGCGGGCCTGGCGGTCGCTGGTCAGGACGTGCCCGGCGAACTGGCGGGTGGCTGCGGTGACGCGGTGGCGGTAGGCATCGGCGGCGGGGCCGCTGACGTGCTCGCCGTCTTCGAGGGCCTGGACGTCGTCGGCGAGGATCTCCAGGCGGTAGAGCCAGTCCTCGAAGGCGTATTCGTCGGGGAAACCGGATTCGTAGGAGCCGGCGTACCCCTGGAGCATTCGAGTATGGAGATGGCCGAACTGAATTGAGGCGGCCACCAGGCCGCGGGGGCGGCGCCTGATGAACCAGGCGAGGGTGCGGCGGAACCGGGAGGCGGCGAGGCGGCCGCGCTCGTCCGGGGGAATGACGTCGGTGCGGTCCAGACGTCGGCATTCGGTGTTGACCCAGGTGACGAACGCGGCGAGGTCCCTGCTGATCTGGCCGTCGGTGCGTGCTTCGCCCCGGCGCTTGGTGTTGCGAAGGTGCTGTTGGTGCGGTGTGATCCGGTTCGGGAACAGCAGCGGGTGCGGGTGGAGGCGTTCGAGCACGGCGACGGCGCGGGCAACGGGTGCGACGACGACCCACGGGTCGCGCCGGGGTGCTCCCGCAGGGAGTTTGTTGCCATCCGCGTCGACGGCGTTCTTGTAGTGGCGCCCGGTCATCAGCCACAGATCGTTTGCGGTGTCGTATTCGATGCAGCCGCGTCGCAGATTCAGCACCTCCCCGGGGCGAGCGCCGCTGAGGTAGGCGATGATCACGAAGCAGGCCGTGGTCAGCAGGCGGGTGAGCCTGGGCGCCTCGTGGAAGGTGATGCCGCGGGGCCGCCAGAGGCGTCCCTCGAGCCGGCCGGTGGCCGGAGTATCCAGGTAGGCACCGTCGGCGATGGGGATGCCCGACTCGATCGCCTTCCGGCCGCTGGCCGTGAGCCGGACCGATTCCGTGCAGCCCAGGATCCTGCCGATGTGCCGCCAGTTGATCACCAGTGTGCCGTCGGGGCCGACCTGGCCGGGCAGCGTGGCACCGTGCTCGCGCAGCCGGTCTAGATAGGCGGTCATCCGTGTGCGGATCTTCACCGGCGACCGCGTGGCGCCGTTGAGCTGGCGCAGGCGTGATTCCTCGTATTCGGCTCGGGCGGCCACGATGTCATCGGCGAAGTCCTCGGTGAACCGGATCGCCCAGATCAGCAGGTGCTGCATGGTCAGCTCACCAATGCGAGGCGTACGGTTGTCCCGGTCCGCGCGGAGCCGCCCGAACAGATCGCGTGACTCCTCGCCGCCCCAGGGCAGGACGGCCGGCAGCCGCATCCGCGGCGGCAGGATGCCGCGGGCCGACCACAGCCGCCGTACTTCGCCGACGCGCCGGTACTTGCGCGTCATGCTGATCGGCTCGTCGTCCACGTCCACGAGGTACTCGTTCAGCAGAGCAGGGGTGACCTGGGCGAATGCGGTGACGTCGTGGCGGTGCAGCCAGCTGAGGAAGTCCTTGGACGAGCTGAACACCGTCAGGATCGTGGCGATGGCGGGGCGGTCGCCTCCGCCGGAGTGGCGCATGGTGCCGGGGCTGGGGTGGTTGATCAACTGCCAGATGTAGTACTTGGCGTCCTGCCGCAGCCGCCGGGGAATGGTGGCGAAGTGCAGGCTCCTGGCCTTGGCGTGTTCCTCGAAGACCGCAGGGTCGACGTTCCAGCGGTCCTCGGTGAACCGGGACAGGGCCGAGGGGTCGGTGCCCGGCCGCAGCGGGCGGTGCAACAGCACCACGGTGTCGGGGCCGGGCCACTTGGTGCCGTCGGGGACCGTGTCCCAGTCGGCGGCCAGCCGGGAGATCGTGCTCATCGAAGATCGAGTTCTCTGTTCAGGAACCGTGTCACCACGGCTCGGTCGGCGTCGGTGATGTTGGCCCGGGCGTCGGCGAGGTCCGCCTCGTCGTGCTGGGAGATCAGGTCGGCCAGCTGGGCGTGTGGCAGCGCGAACCGCTGGGTCCACTGCAACGGGGTCATCTCGGCTCGGCGTTCGGCCAGCCGGTCGTGGACCAGGACCTGCAAAGGCAGGTGGCGGGGAAGGGCGCGGGCGCAGGGGCAGCCCAGGCAGAGCATGAAGGAGGCCCGGCAGGGCTCACCGGATGGGGCGTGCGGGCCGCCTCTGTGGTCGGCGCAGGCGTTCATGACCGTGTCCAGCCCGCCGGCGATCATCCGCTTCAGGGTGGTCGCGTCGATGCCGTACTCGTCGGCAACCGCGGCCGCATCGGTGCAGGCCCGTTCCAGGTCGGCTCGGGTGAGGCGGGCCATCACTCCGCGGGTCCTCGCCTTGGCGACCTCCTCCTCCAGGGCCGCGGCGACGACCTTCCGGTAGGCGGCGAGATTGCCGCGGTTGCGGGCCAGGTAGTCGGTTGCCAGGGTCTGCTCGGTGTGGGCGACCGGCTTCTGGTGGAGTTCGACGAGCAATTGTCAATTTCTGTGGATCGGTGCTGCCCGCCTGGTTATGCGCTGAGGTGTTCGTGAAGCACCTGCCAGGTTCCGGCGTTGCTGACGAGCACATTGGTGCCGCGGCCGCTTCCTGACCGCGGCTGGCCGTCGATGGTTCCGGTCCAGGCGAACCGGTAGCGGCATACCGCGTGGTCATCGCTGTGAGCGATCCACTCCAGGTCGTCGATCTGGTAGACCTCGTCGCGGATGGTGGCGAAGGTCTCGCCGATGGCGGAGAGGACGGCTTCGCGGCCGCGGTGGGATCCGTCGGAGAACCAGTAGACGGCCTCGGGCGCGATCAGCGGGACGAGCTGAGTGATGTCGTGACTGTTGCTGGCCTGCTCGTAGGCGCGGATGAACTCGGTGAGCCGGGCGGTGGGTTCGGGCATCGACAGGTCCTTTTCTCCCTTGCGGGGCGCGACAGGTGACAGAGGCGGTCAGGCCGCCGTGGTTTGTTCCCGCTCGACGAGGATGCCGTTCTCGAACGTGGCGCCCGCGCGGACCAGGGCGACGAGGTGAGCGCCGGTGACCGCGCGCCAGCGGGCCTGGGCGGACTCGACGAGTTTGAAGACCATCGCGAGGGCCGCGGCCGGGCTGCCGGCGCCGCGGGTGACCTTGGTGCGGAGTCTGACGGTGGAGAAGGTCGACTCGATGGGGTTCGTGGTCCGCAGGTGGATCCAGTGCTCGGCAGGAAAGTCGTAGAACGCCAGCAGTTCCTCGGCGTCGTCGGTGATCTTCGCGGCGGCCTTGGGGAACTTGGCGCCGTAGGTCTTCGCGAACGCCTCGATCGCCTTCTCGGCGTGGCCGCGGTCCTCGGCGTTGCAGATCTCCTGCATCGCCTTCGTCGCGCCCGGCTGTGCGGACTTCGGCAGGGCGTTCGCGACATTCCGCGCCTTGTGAAGCCGTCAAGGATCAACCTGTCGGTGTGTCGTGTTCGCTCTGCGCGGCAGTGAGGAGATCGGCGCCGGTGCGGTAGCGGGTGGTGG
>NZ_JBITJV010000028.1:0-113780 GCF_044460385.1 Streptomyces sp. NPDC050121
TCCCTTTCCGGCGGTTCCGACTCTATCAGATCCTTTCGGCCCTGATTCCCAGTCAGAGGGGGCTTGTCTTCGCGGCTGTTTGGGCCGTTCCGACGAGTGAGACTTTAGCGGATTCCCTGCTCCCGAAGCCAATCGGGGGCTGCGTCCTTTCGAACGCGGATTCCTCATTTCGCGAATACGCACGCCAATGACGCGACGGCAGCCGGATCGACTGCGCGTCGAGAAGTGGTTGGTACCTGCGGAATGGCTGTCCGGGGACCGACCGGAGTCGGAGCTCACGTCGGACAACTCGGAGAACACTACGTATCCGTACGTGGGTGTGTCAACTCATGTCCTGGAGGCACCCCCTGAGGCGTACGCTGACGGACATGACTACGCGTACGTGCACCCAGCTGTGGTGGGCCGCCTGACGGCGGCCGTGTTCACGTATGCGCTCAACGGCCGCCGCTTCGGCGGCCGTTCTTGTTTCTCCCACCAGGTTCCAGGGGGACGGCCGACCGGGAAGGCGGCCTCGACCAGGAGGTGGAGAGATGAAGCGGGTCTTCAGCGGGATCAAGCCGACCGGGCACCTGACGCTGGGGAACTACCTGGGAGCACTGCGGCAGTGGGCCGAGGTCGACCAGCACCGGGCGGACTCGTTGTTCTGCGTCGTGGATCTGCACGCGCTGACCGTGGAGCACGACCCGGCGCGGGTACGTCGGCTGAGCAGGCAGGCGGCAACGCTGCTGCTGGCGGCGGGACTGGATCCACAGCTGTGCACCGTGTTCGTACAGAGTCATGTGGACGAGCACGCGCGGCTCTCGTATCTGCTGGAGTGCGTGGCCACGGACGGCGAGATGCGGCGGATGATCCAGTACAAGGAGAAGTCGGCGCGGGAGCGGGAGCGCGGCGGGAGTGTGCGGCTGTCGTTGCTGACGTATCCCGTGTTGATGGCGGCCGACATCCTGGCCTACGGCACCGACGAGGTGCCGGTGGGAGACGACCAGACGCAGCATGTGGAGCTGGCGCGGGATCTGGCGGTGCGGTTCAACCAGCGGTACGGGCACACGTTCGTCGTCCCGAAGGCCACGCATCCGGCGATCGCGGCACGGGTGATGAACCTGCAGGAGCCGGCGTCGAAGATGGGCAAGAGCGACGACTTCGGGCCCGGGATCGTCTATCTGCTGGATGAGCCCGAGGTGGTGCGTAAGAAGGTCATGCGGGCTGTCACCGACAGTGGGCGGGAGGTCGTGTACGACCGGGAGGGGCGGCCCGGGGTCGCGAACCTGCTGGAGATCCTCGCCGCTTGCACGGGTGGGAACCCGGAGATCCTGGCAGGCGTTTACGAGTCGTACGGCGCTTTGAAGAAGGACACCGCGGACGCGGTCGTCGAGGTGCTGAAGCCCGTGCAGGTCAGGCACAAGGAGTTGTGCGCTGATCCCGTCTACGTCGAGGGGGTGCTGCGGGATGGTGCGGAGAAGGCTCGCGGGATGGCCCGGCCGGTCGTGGATACCGCTTATCGCGCGATCGGGTTGCTTCCGCCCGTGACCGAGCCCGCCGGGGCGTCGGTGGCGGGCGGGGTGCTGAACGCGGCCCGGTAGGCGCGGGGGCTGGTGGCGAGGCGTGATGCGAAGTGCTGGCGCATGGTGACCTCGCTGCCGAAGCCTGCGCGCCGGGCGACCTCGGGCATGGGGAGGTCGGTGCGTTCGAGAAGTTTCTGGGCTGCGGCGATGCGCTGGTCGAGAAGCCAGCGGAGAGGGGTGACACCGGTCGCCGCCGTGAAGTGACGGGCGAAGCTGCGCGAGGACATGCCGGCGTGCCCCGCCAGCTCGGCGACGGTGAGTGGTTCGTGCAGATGTCGAAGAGCGTGTTCGCGTACGGCGGCGAGGGTGTCGGCGTCCCGGTCCGCGCGGGGAGTGGGGTGTTCGATGAACTGGGCCTGGGTGCCGGTGCGGAAAGGGGCGGTGACCATGGCGCGGGCGATGGTCGCGGCCGTTTCGGCTCCATGGGAGCGGCGGACCAGGTGGAGGCAGAGGTCGATGCCGGCTGCCGTGCCGGCAGCGGTCCAGATGTTGTCGTCCTCGATGAAGAGGGCGTCGGGGACGACGGTGATCCGGGGGTGGTGCGTGCGCAGGAGGTCGATCAGGTTCCAGTGGGTGATCGCTCGGCGGCCGTCGAGGAGGCCGGCCTGGGCGAGGGTGAAGGCTCCGCCGCAGAGGGCGGCGAGGGTGGTGCCGCGGGCGTGGGCGCGGCGCAGTGCCTCCAGGACGGGGGCGGGCGCGGGGGTGAGGTAGTCGTCCAGACCGGGGACGAGGATCAGGTCGGCTCGGGAGAGCCAGGTGAGGGCGCGGTCGGGGAGGAGGGCCAGGCCGCCGCGCATGGGGATGGGGGTGGTGGTGTCGGCGGCGACGCGGTGCAGGTCGAAAGCGGGAACGCCGCGGTCGGTGCGGTCGTTGCCCCACACCTCGGTGACGACGGATACGTCGAAGGCGCGGATGCCGGGGAAGGCGACCAGGGCGACGCGGTAGGTGCCGCCCGTGGCCTCTGCGTGCCCCGTGGCGTGTGTGGCTTCCATGGCGTCCGTAGCTTCTGCGGCATCTGCGGCATCTGCGGCTTCGGTGGTCTTCACGGCGTTCTGCATGGGTGGCAGTAAACCATCGATCGATGACTTTGGTGCTTCTGGAGCGGGGGTGCTCGCGGCGGCAGGATCGGGGGCATGGACATCGCAGAGAACGCAGCGCTGGTGGTCATCGACGTACAGAAGGGCTTCGAGGAGCTGGACTACTGGGGGCCGCGGAACACCCCAGGGGCCGATGACAACATCGCCGTGCTCATCGAGCTGTGGCAGGAGACGGGGCGGCCGGTCGTCTTCGTGCGGCATGACTCCCCGAATCCGCAGTCGCCGCTGCGGCCGGGGTACGAGGGGAACGATCTCAAGCAGTACGTGCAGGAGCGGCGCGGGAAGGGGGCGGGGCCGGAGCTGTTCATCACGAAGACCGTGAACTCGGCCTTCCTCGGGACGCCGGATCTGGGCTCGTGGCTGAGGGCGG
This sequence comes from Streptomyces sp. NPDC050121, assembly GCF_044460385.1. Classification (NCBI taxonomy): domain Bacteria; kingdom Bacillati; phylum Actinomycetota; class Actinomycetes; order Kitasatosporales; family Streptomycetaceae; genus Streptomyces; species Streptomyces sp. NPDC050121. The sequence goes on from NZ_JBITJV010000028.1 coordinate 3,030, forward strand.
AGGGGATCTCGCAGCTCGTGGTGGCGGGGATCCAGACCAACATGTGCGTGGAGACGACCGCGCGGATGGGCGGGAACCTGGGGTACGAGGTCGTGGTCGCGTACGACGCGACGCACACGTTCGACCTGGAGGGGCCGTTCGGGTGGCGGCGGACCGCGGAGGAGCTCGCGCAGGCGTCGGCGGTGTCGCTGCACGGGGGCGGGTTCGCGCGCGTGGTGACCACGAAGGAGATCGTGGGGAGCGCTTCGGACAGGTGACCACCCCCGCTTGTTCGTTCGGTCTTCCGTCAGTCCTTCTTGCCTGAGGCCAGTTCGCGGCTGCGGTCGCGGGCGGCTTCGAGGGCGGCGATGAGGGCGGCTCGTACGCCGTGGTTCTCGAGTTCGCGGATGGCGCTGATGGTCGTGCCCGCGGGAGATGTGACGTTCTCGCGGAGCTTGACCGGGTGTTCGCCGCTGTCGCGGAGCATCGTGGCGGCGCCGATCGCGGACTGGACGATCAGGTCATGGGCCTTGTCGCGGGGCAGGCCGAGGAGGATGCCGGCGTCCGTCATGGCTTCGACCAAATAGAAGAAGTACGCGGGGCCGGAGCCGGAGAGGGCCGTGCAGGCGTCCTGCTGGGACTCCGGGACGCGGAGGGTCTTGCCGACGGAGCCGAAGATCTCCTCGGCGTGGGCGAGGTGGTCGACGGTGGCGTGGGTGCCGGCGGAGATGACGGACATGGCCTCGTCGACCAGGGCGGGGGTGTTCGTCATGACGCGGACGACCGGGGTGCCGGTGGCGAGGCGCTCCTCGATGGAGGCGGTGGTAATGCCGGCGGCTCCGCTGATGACCAAGCGGTCGGCGGGAACGTGCGGGGCGAGTTCGTCGAGGAGGGCGCCCATGTCCTGCGGTTTGACCGTGAGGATCAGGGTGTCTGCGGTCTTGGCGGCCTCGGCGTTGGTGACCGGGGTGACTCCGTAGCGGGTACGGAGTTCTTCGGCTCGTTCCGGGCGGCGGGCGGTGACGAGGAGGTCGGCGGGGAGCCAGCCGCCTCGGATCATGCCGCTGAGCAGAGCTTCGCCGATTTTGCCGGTGCCGAGGACTGCGACTTTCTGGGTCATGGCTGAGGGTCCTCCGGGGGTTGCGTCGTCCGGGATCAATCCTCGCATCGGGGGTGGGGGTGGGGGGCTGGTGTCCGGTGGGCGGACTTCGGTTTTCGGCCCCGCCGCCCCTTCGGAGGTCACGCTGTCCGGCGTCGTAGCGTTGCCGCGCCGAGGCCCAGGACCAGCAGGGCGCAGCCCGCCACGATCAGGACGTCTCGTACGAAGGTCGCTGTCATGTCGGTGTGAGTGAGGACCTCGTTCATGCCGTCCACGGCGTAGGACATGGGGAGGGCGTCGGAGACGGCTTCCAGGGCGGGGTGCATGGCGTCCCTGGGGGTGAAGAGGCCGCAGAGGAGGAGTTGCGGGAAGATCACCGCCGGCATGAACTGAACCGCCTGGAACTCGGTGGCCGCGAAGGCCGAGACGAAGAGGCCGAGGGCTGTGCCGAGCAGGGCGTCGAGGAGGGCGACCAGGAGGAGGAGCCAGGGGCTGCCGGTGACGTCCAGGTCGAGGAACCAGACCGCCAGGCCGGTGGCCAGGGCCGACTGGACGATCGCCAGAGCACCGAAGGCGAGGGCGTAGCCGGCGATCAGGTCTCCTTTGCCGAGGGGCATGGCGAGGAGGCGTTCGAGGGTGCCCGAGGTGCGTTCGCGCAGGGTGGCGATGGAGGTCACCAGGAACATCGTGATCAGGGGGAAGATCCCGAGGAGGGACGCGCCGATGTTGTCGAAGGTGCGCGGGCTGCCGTCGAAGACGTAGCGGAGCAGGAACAGCATCATGCAGGGGATGAGGATCAGCAGCGCGATCGTACGGGGGTCGTGACGCAGTTGGCGCAGGACGCGGGCCGCGGTGGCGGTGGTGCGGGAGGCGTTCAGGATGCCGGTCGGCGTGGGGGCGGCCGTCGTGGTTGTCGTGGTCGTTGTGGTCATCGTGCTGACTCCTTGGCGCGGCCGGCCGCGGCCGCTTCGTCCACCAGGTGCAGGAAGGCCGACTCGACCGTGTCCGTGCCGGTGCGGGTGCGCAGGGCGTCGGGGGCGGCGTCGGCGAGGATCTCGCCCTCACGCATGAGGAGCAGGCGGTGGCAGCGCTCGGCCTCGTCCATGACGTGGGAGGAGATGAGGAGGGTGGCGCCCCGGGTCGCCGCGATGTCGTGGAAGAGGTTCCACAGGTCGCGGCGCAGGACGGGGTCGAGTCCGACCGTCGGTTCGTCGAGGACGAGGAGTTCGGGGGCGCCCAGGAGAGCGACGGCCAGGGAGACACGGCTGCGCTGGCCGCCGGAGAGGTTGCGGGCGAGGGCGTGGGCGTGGGTGGTGAGGTCCACGTCGGCGATGGCTCGGGTGACGTTCTCGTGGCGTCGGTCCGCCGCGCCCCGGCCGGGGTCGAGGATCGCGGCGAAGTAGTCCAGGTTCTGGCGGATCGTCAGGTCGTCGTAGACGGAGGGGGCCTGGGCGACGTAACCGATGCGGGTGCGGAGGGTGGGGTGGCCTGCGGGGCGGCCCAGGACGTCGAGGGTGCCGGTGACCTTGGCCTGGGTTCCGACGATCGCGCGCATGAGGGTCGACTTGCCGCAGCCGGAGGGGCCCAGCAGGCCGGTGATCTGGCCGCGGGGGACGGTGAAGTCGAGGGAGTGGAGGACCGTGCGCGGGCCGCGGACCACGGTGAGGTGTTCGGCGACGACGGCAGGGGGCGTGTCGGGCAGGTCCGGCGGCTCGGGTGGGCCAGGTGACTCGATCCTAGAATTCATCATGTGATGAATAATCCTCGCGGCGCCGTGAGTCGTCAAGTGGTCCGGTGGGTGGGGTGCGCGTGCGATGGCGGGCGCGCGGTGGTGGGGTAGGCGGTGGGGGCGCGCAGTGGTGGGGGGCGCGCGGTGGTGGGGGGCGCGCGGTGGCGCAGGCGCGTGGCGGTGGGATTGGAAGCGGAGGTTCCTGTTCGTCCGCTTCCGTGTTCACCGGGTCGGCACAGGAACCCGTCGTCCTGGCGGGCGGGTCAACCGATAATGGAATTCATGCGCGTTGCGCGGGCGGGGCTTCGGTCACGGCCCCGTCCGCGTCCGCGCATGGTCGTCGTCGCGCCCTCCCCCGGTGCGGCGCGCCCACGCATCTCCCGTTCCCTACCGGAGGTGCCGCCGTGTTGCGCCGTGGTGTTCGCAAGGCCGATCTGTTCGCTTCCCTCGTCGTCTTTCTCGTCGCGCTCCCCCTGTGTGTGGGCGTCGCCATGGCCTCCGGCGTGCCCGCCGAGCTGGGGCTGGTCACCGGCATCGTCGGCGGGCTGGTCGTCGGGGTGCTGCCCGGCAGCAGTCTGCAGGTGAGCGGGCCGGCGGCGGGGCTCACCGTGCTCGTCCACGAAGCCGTGCAGCGGTACGGCGTTCAGGCGCTCGGGGTGCTCGTGCTGGCCGCCGGGCTGGTGCAGCTGGGGCTGGGCGCGCTGCGGCTCGGGCGGTGGTTCCGGGCCGTGTCCGTGGCCGTCGTGCACGGGATGCTCGCCGGGATCGGGCTGGTGCTGGTCTCCGGGCAGGTGTACGCCCTCGGGGACGCGGGCGCGCCGGAGGGCGGGCTCGGGAAGCTCGCCGGGCTGGTGTCGCTGCCCGGGCGGGTGGATCCGGTGGCGTTGTCAGTGGGGGGTGCCACCATGGTCGTGCTGGTGGTGTGGGGGCGGTGGCGCAGCGGTGCGCGGCTGGTTCCCGCGCCGTTGGTCGCGGTGGTGTTGGCGGCGGGCGGCACGTGGGTGTTCGACCTGGATGTGCGGCGGGTCCGGGTGCAGGGTCTGCTGGACGCCGTACGGGTGCCGGAGGCGGCGGATTTCGGACGGCTGACGGAAGTGGGGGTGATCGGGACGGTCGTGGCGTTCGCGCTGATCGCGTCGGCGGAGTCGTTGTTCAGCGCGGCGGCGGTGGACCGGCTGCACGACGGACGGCGGACGGACTACGACCGGGAGTTGATGGCGCAGGGCGCGGGCAACGCCGTGTGCGGGGTGCTGGGCGCGCTGCCGCTGACGGCGGTCATCGTGCGCAGTGCGGCGAACCTGCGGGCGGGTGCGCGGACGAAGGCGTCGCGGGTGCTGCACGGGGTGTGGCTGCTGCTGTTCGCGGCCGTCGTGCCCGGGGTGCTGGGGCTGATTCCGGTCGCGGCGCTGGCGGGGCTGCTGGTGCACGCCGGCTGCAAGCTCGTGCCCGTGCGGGAGGTGCGGAAGCTGTGGCGCGGGCATCGGGGGGAGGTCGTCGTGCTCGGGGTCACGGCGGGGACGATCGTCATGGGGAACCTGTTCGAGGGGGTGCTGGTCGGGCTGGCGCTGGCCGTGGCGAAGACGGCCTGGGAGATCAGCCATGTGCACGTTGAGACGGAGGACCGGGGCGACGCCGGGCTCGTCGTACGGGTGCTGGGGCATGCGACGTTTCTGCGGCTGCCGAAGCTGCTGGACGCGTTGGAGGCGCTGCCGCACGACCGTGAGGTGCGGCTGGAGTTGGGCGGGCTGCGGCATGTGGACCACGCGTGTGCGGCGGCCCTGGAGGGGTGGGCCGCCGCGCGCGGTCAGGGTCTCGTCGCGAGCAGCAGTTCGACGTCGTAGGTCTCCTCTACGGTGCCGGCCGGGAACGCGGCGAGGAGGTGGCGGCGTTCCTCGGCGAGGAAGGCGGCGGTGCTCTCCTCGCCGTGGACCAGGAAGATCGAGTGGCTGCCGATGTTGGCCAGGTGAAGATCGAGGGGGACGCGGCGGCTCCAGCGGACCGTGCGGTGGGCGAAGTCGAGCCTGCCGGTCGGGTCGGCGCGGGCGGCGCGGCTGCCGTCGCCGTTCCTCTGCACGACGTGGTCGACGCCGAAACGGCGCTCCATGCGGTGGGCCTGCGCGTCGATCCACGGTACGTCCACGGCGCTGGTGTTCCACCACAGCGCCAGCGCGCCGCCCGGGCGCAAGGCGCGCAGGGCCTCCGGGACCGAGTGGGCCGGGTCGGTCCAGTGCCAGGACTGGGCGTAGGTCAGGAAGTCGACGGAGGCGTCGGCCAGCGGAAGGTGGTTGCCGTCGCCCCGGACGATCGGCACGTCGGGGAGAGCGCGGCGGAACTGCGCGGCCATGCCGTCCCCGGGTTCGACGGCGATGACGTCCGCGCCGCGGGCGTGCAGGAGGGCCGTCGCTATGCCGGTGCCGGCGCCGATGTCCGCGACCCGCGCGCCGCTCAGGGGGTGGCCTGCGAGGTCCTCGATCGCGTCCAGGAGGGCGGTCGGGTAGGAGGGGCGGTTGGCGGCGTACAGGGCCGCGGCCGAGTTGAAGGAGCGGGCTCGGGTGACGTGGGAGGGGGTGGGGGCGGGGGCCGGGGAGGACGACGTCATGGGGTCATGGTGGCCGGTGGGAGGTGGTCGGGGAAGACCCGGACGCGGTGGTGGCAGGGCATGGCGGCGTGGCGGGAGGGAGGGGGAAGCGGCGGGGTGGCAGGGCCCGGGGGGAGCGGCGGGGTGGCAGGGCCCGGGGGGAGCGGCGGGGTGGCAGGGCCAAGAGAAAACAGTGGCGTGCCGGGGTGGCATGGCCGGGAGAAAACAGCCGCCTCCCGGGGCGGTTTGGCGTCAGGGGTGGCGGCGCTTCTTCGATGGGTTGCCTGTGCGGCGGGAGGTGCGGCGTTCGTGCTGTTGGCGGGCTGTGTCGTACTCCTCGCGGTGGAGTTTCTCGCCGGGTGCCTCGGTGAGGGTGCGGAAGAAGTAGCCGAGCAGCGAGCCGACGAAGCCGATGGCCAGCAGGCCGCGCAGGGAGGCCTGGCGGTCGGGGTCGGGGCGCCGGGAGAAGCCGTCCCAGGTATGACGGAAGGCGAGCGCGCTGCAGACCGCGAACATCACGACGATCAGGAGCGTCACGAAGCCGCCGAGGTCGGCGATCGCGATGCCCTCGTAGGCGAAGCGGAGGACGAGGCAGGAGACGGTCACGGCGACGAGAGTGCCGATGGCCACGGCGATGCGGCGGGCCGCGTATCCCTGGAACCCGGGGTCGTGGTCCACCCACGTGGTGCCGAAGAAGCGCAGCGGCTCCGGACGGGGGCCCGCGCCGGCCTGACCTGCCTGCTCGGCGGGACTGCCCGGGGTGCCCGGGGTGCCCGCCGCCGTGTCCGGGGTGCCGTTTTCGTCGCTCACGGGACGATTATGGCTCCGGACGGGGGCGGGCTCCCCGGGCGGGTTGCCCGGAGGCCGGGATCAGGCGCAGCGCGGGGCTATGTAGCCGTCGCTGCCCGTCCTGACGTACGCGTCCGAGACGAACTGGCTGTCGGCGATGTTGTCCCAGATGTTCGTCGTGCCGTACGGGCCGCTCACCGTGGTGCCCGGGGTCTGGCAGAAGATCGGCACCTTCGTGCCCTCGTTCAGGACCTTGACGACCGGGTAGCTGGTGCCGGGGCCGCTGCGCACGTTCAGCCGGACGCCCGGGGCGATCGGGTAGTAGGTGAGAGCCGCCGTGGTAACGGCCGCCGCCGCATCGGCGCTCTGGGCCTCGTCCACCTCTTCCACGCGGTCAACAGACATGAAAAACCTCCCCCGTCGGACCCCATGACTGCCATGGGGCCACGTTGATTCCCCTAAAACACGCCATGAAACACATGTGCGCAATTCGTACGCGAAGGCTAGCAAGCCGCCTCTGTCCCGTACGAGTCATCGACTAGGCTCCGTGCGTCGCGCGCGCGGACGAACAGCACGGGGGTGGTCCATGACGCCACAGCGCAACACCGGGGCGGGCGCGGAAGCGGAACTTCCGCAGTACGCCGGTCACTACCGCCTTGAGGAGCGCCTGGGCTCCGGCGGCATGGGCGTGGTGCACCTGGCCCGGAGCACTTCCGGGATGAAGGTCGCGGTGAAGGTCGTCCATGCCCAGTTCGCCCGGGATCCCGAGTTCAGGGGGCGTTTTCGTCAGGAGGTGGCGGCCGCCCGGCGGGTCAGCGGGGCGTTCACCGCGCCCGTCGTCGACGCCGACCCGGAGGCCGAACGGCCCTGGATGGCCACTTTGTTCATTCCCGGCTCGACGCTCGCCGAGCAGGTGAAGCGGAACGGGCCCATGAATCCGGGCGAGTTGCGGCGGCTGATGGCGGGGCTCGCGGAGGCGCTGCGCGACATCCACCGGGTCGGGGTGGTGCACCGGGATCTGAAGCCGAGCAACGTGCTGCTCGCCGAGGACGGTCCGAAAGTCATCGACTTCGGGATCTCGCGGCCGAAGGACAGCGAACTGCGGACCGAGACGGGCAAGTTGATCGGCACTCCGCCGTTCATGGCGCCGGAGCAGTTCCGGCGGCCGCGGGAGGTCGGGCCGGCCGCCGACATCTTCGCGCTCGGCTCCGTGATGGTGCACGCGGCGACGGGGCGCGGGCCGTTCGACTCCGACAGCCCGTATGTCGTCGCCTACCAGGTCGTCCACGACGAGCCGGACCTGACCGGCGTACCGGCGAATCTCGCGCCGCTGGTGACGCGGTGTCTCGCCAAGGAGCCCGAGGACCGGCCCACGCCGGACGAGTTGATGCGGGCACTGCGGTCGGAGGCGGCCTCCTGGGACACGCAGGCGTTCATACCGTCGCAGCGGGTGCTGGACGAGCCCCGGACGGGCCCGGCGGGTTCGGCGGACCACGCGGATCAGGCGGATCAGGCGGAGCAGGCGGATCCGCAGCCCGGGTCAAAGGCGGGGCCGGCGGGCGTGAGGCGTCGGCGCAGGCGGGTCGCTCTGGCGGCCGGCGCCCTGGTCGTCGTCCTCTCGGGTGGTGGGCTGGCCGCCGCGCAGCTGCTCGGCGACGACGGCGCGGGCCGGGACGCGCGGGGCACGTCGGGGGCCGCGTCGGCCGCCTTCGCTCCCTGGAGCGCGCGCCCGGCGCACGGCGGCGCGGGCGGGGAGACGGGCACCGGGACCGGCACGGGCGGCATGCCGCAATGCGCGTACGACGCGAAGCGGCTGCTGTGCGCGCAGTCGGGGCTGGTGTCCGCGCTGGACGCGTCCGACGGTCGGGTGCTGTGGCGGCACGCGCTCGCCGAGGACGACCGGCCGGGTGAGGCGCCGGTGCTCGCGGGTGGGCTTGCGCTGGTGGTCACGCACTCGGGCAAGCGGGTGGAGGCGCTCGATCCGGCGTCGGGCGCCACGCGCTGGCAGCGGAACGTGTCGGCGTACCGGGGTGTCCGCACCGTCGGCGGCACGCTGCTGCTGACTGCCGCCGACGGCAAGGTGACCGGCGTGGACGCGGCGACGGGGAAGACGGCGTGGAGCCGGCGGATCCCGGGGCTGGGCGAGCCGTACTTCCTGTCGTTCCCCAAGGATCCGCTGGCGTACGTGTCCAGCACGTCGGGCTCCGGCGGCGGGCGCACCCGGATCACGGCCGTGGATCCCGCGACCGGGCGGGTGAAGTGGGAGGAGCGGCTCAGCGGCGCGCTGACGCTCGTGGGCACCGCGGGCGACAGCCTGGTGCTGCTGTCCCAGGGCGACGCGTACGGGTCGGTCGACGCCGTGGTCCGCTACTACCCGGCGGACAAGGTGTCGCTGCGGGTGAGGCTGGGTGTGCCGCTGCAGTTGCAGCAGGCGCGCGCGGCGGTGCAGGGCGACCGGGTCTACCTGCTGGGCTTCGACGGGACGCTGGTGGCCGTCGACACGGTGGCGGGGAAGCAGGTGTGGTCCCTGCAGACGGCCGTGAGCCGCGGTTCGGTGCCGTCCGCCGACGGCGAGCATGTGTACTTCAGCGCCCCCGACGGACGTCTCCTCGCCGTGGACTCCGACCGGGGGAAGCTCGTCGGGCAGACGGAGCTGCGGCTCGGCGCGAACTCCGACGAAGTGGTGACGGCGCTGCCCGCGCCCGCGGCGGTCGGCGGCCGCGTCTACGCCGGCGCTCCCGACGGGACCGTGTTCGCGGTCGACGGGCGGGATCCGGCGGGCTGGTGAGACGCGCCGGGGGCCGCCTCCCTGGGAAGCGGCCCCCGGTCACGCGCTGATGGGCGTCAGCCCAGCTTCGACACGTCCCGCACCGCGCCCTTGTCGGCGCTCGTCGCCATCGCGGCGTAGGCGCGCAGGGCGGCGGACACCTTGCGCTCGCGGTTCTTCGGGGCGTACACGCCGTCGAGGGCGGCCTCGCGGCGCGCCAGCTCGGCGTCGTCGACGAGGAGCTCGATGGTGCGGTTCGGGATGTCGATGCGGATGCGGTCGCCGTCCTCGACGAGGGCGATGGTGCCGCCGGAGGCCGCCTCGGGGGAGGCGTGGCCGATCGACAGGCCCGAGGTGCCGCCGGAGAAGCGGCCGTCGGTGATCAGGGCGCAGGTCTTGCCCAGTCCGCGGCCCTTCAGGAAGGACGTCGGGTAGAGCATCTCCTGCATGCCCGGGCCGCCCTTGGGGCCCTCGTAGCGGATGACGACGACGTCGCCGTGTGTCACCTGCTTGTTGAGGATCTTCTCAACGGCCTCCTCCTGCGACTCGCAGACGACGGCCGGGCCCTCGAAGGTCCAGATCGACTCGTCCACGCCGGCCGTCTTGACGACGCAGCCGTCGACGGCGAGGTTGCCGCGCAGGACGGCGAGGCCGCCGTCCTTGCTGTAGGCGTGCTCGGCGGAGCGGATGCAGCCGCCCTCGGCGTCCTCGTCCAGCGCCTGCCAGCGCTCGGACTGGGAGAAGGCCTCGGCGGAGCGGACGCAGCCGGGGGCCGCGTGCCAGAGTTCCAGGGCCTCGGGGGACGGCGAGCCGGCGCGGACGTCCCACGTCTTCAGCCAGTCCCCCAGGGACGGGCTGTGGACGGCGTGCACGTCCTCGTTGAGCAGACCCGCGCGGTGCAGTTCGCCGAGGAGGGCGGGGATGCCGCCGGCGCGGTGCACGTCCTCCATGTAGTACGTGCGGTCCTTCGCGACGTTCGGCGCGACCTTCGCGAGGCAGGGCACGCGGCGCGAGACCTCGTTGATCTCCTCCAGGCCGAACGGGACGCCCGCCTCCTGGGCGGCGGCCAGGAGGTGCAGGATCGTGTTGGTGGAGCCGCCCATCGCGATGTCGAGGGCCATCGCGTTCTGGAAGGCCGCGAAGGTCGCCACGTTGCGCGGCAGGACCGTCTCGTCGTCCTGCTCGTAGTAGCGGCGGGTGATGTCCATGACCGTGCGCGCGGCGTCGACGTACAGCTGCTTGCGGGCCGTGTGGGTGGCCAGGACCGAGCCGTTGCCGGGGAGGGAGAGGCCGATGGCCTCGGTCAGGCAGTTCATCGAGTTGGCGGTGAACATGCCGGAACAGCTGCCGCAGGTCGGACAGGCGTTCTCCTCGATACGGAGGATGTCCTCGTCGGAGATCTTGTCGTTGACGGCGTCGGAGATCGCGTCGACCAGGTCGAGCGTACGGACCGTGCCGTCGACGAGCGTGGCGCGGCCGGACTCCATCGGGCCGCCGGAGACGAAGACGGTCGGGATGTTCAGCCGCAGGGCCGCGTTCAGCATCCCCGGGGTGATCTTGTCGCAGTTGGAGATGCAGATCAGCGCGTCCGCGCAGTGCGCCTCGACCATGTACTCGACCGAGTCCGCGATCAGGTCGCGGGAGGGGAGGCTGTACAGCATGCCGCCGTGGCCCATCGCGATGCCGTCGTCGACAGCGATGGTGTTGAACTCACGCGGGATGCCGCCGGCCTCGGTGATCGCCTCGCTGACGATCCGGCCGACCGGCTGGAGGTGCGTGTGCCCGGGCACGAACTCGGTGAAGCTGTTCGCCACCGCGATGATCGGCTTCCGGCCGATGTCCGCACCGGGTACACCGGAGGCGCGCATAAGGGCGCGTGCGCCCGCCATGTTGCGACCGTGGGTGACTGTGCGGGACCTCAGCTCGGGCATCGTCGCTCGCTCCTTGTGACTGCTAGGGCTGCTATCAGACAGATAGGGCTGCTAATGAGCGTACGCCGGTCATCCAGGGGGCGGGACAAGGTGTCCGGAATGCGGGACGCATGTCTCGTCCTCAGGTATGACCCGGCGCGCTCAGGGGGCCGTGAGGTGTCCCTGTACGACGGGTGCCACGCGCGCGATGATCTGTTCCAGGTCCGCCGAGGCCAGCGGCTCCAGCTTGACCACGTACCGCATCATGGCGCAGCCCACCACCTGTGCCGCCGCCAGTTCGGCGCGCAGTTCGGCGTCCGGCAGGTCGAGCTGGGCGGCGATCCGGCGCAGCAGCTGCGAGGTGACCAGACGGCGGAAGACGGCGGCCGCGGTGTCGTTGTTCACGGCGGAGCGGAGGATCGCCAGCAGGGGCTTGCGGGTGGTGGGGTTCTCCCACACGCCGAAGACGAAGCGGGCGAACCGCTCCCCGACCTGGTCCAACGGGCCGTCGGCGACTGCTTCCGGCGCGCTCAGCGCGGGTGCGAAGGCGACCTCTACGGCCGCCTCGAAGACCTGCTCCTTGGTGCCGAAGTAGTGGTGCACCAGCGCCGGGTCCACACCGGCCGCCTTCGCGATGCCGCGGACGGAGGTCTTCTCGTAGCCCCGCTCGGAGAATTCCTCGCGGGCGGCCGTCAGGATGCGGTCGCGGGTGTCCGCCGACTCCGTACGAGGGGGGCGGCCGCGTCTGCGGGCGCCGACGCCGGTCATCGGCGGGGCGCCGAGGGGGTGGACGTGGCCGAGGCCAGGTGCAGGCGGGTGAAGGCCAGGGCCTCCGCGAGGTCGGCCTCACGTTCGGCGCCGGACATCGCGCGCCGGGTGTTGACCTCGATGACGACGTGGCCGTCGAAGCCGGTCAGCGCGAGCCGCTCCAGCAGCTCGGCGCAGGGCTGGGAGCCGCGGCCGGGGACGAGGTGCTCGTCCTTCGCCGACCCGTTTCCGTCGGCGAGGTGGACGTGGCCCAGGCGGTCGGCCATGCGGTCGATCATCTGCATCGCGTCCGCGCGGGCCGTCGAGGCGTGGCTGAGGTCGATCGTGAAGTGCCGGTAGTCGTCCTTCGTGACGTCCCAGTCCGGCGCGTACGCGAGCATCTCGCGGTCGCGGTAGCGCCACGGGTACATGTTCTCGACGGCGAACCGTACGTCCGTCTCGTCGGCCATCCGCCAGATGCCCGTGACGAAGTCGCGCGCGTACTGACGCTGCCAACGGAACGGCGGATGGACGACGACCGTGCTCGCGCCGAGTTTCTCCGCCGCCGCGCGGGCCCGCTGGAGCTTGGTCCACGGGTCCGTCGACCACACCCGCTGCGTGATGAGCAGGCAGGGGGCGTGGACGGCGAGGATCGGGATCCGGTGGTAGTCGCTGAGCCTGCGCAGCGCGTCGATGTCCTGGCTGACGGGGTCGTTCCAGACCATGACCTCGACGCCGTCGTACCCGAGGCGGGCGGCGATCTCGAAGGCCGTCGCCGTCGACTCCGGATAGACCGAGGCAGTCGACAGGGCGATCTTCGCATCCGGGATCCGCACGACTGGCTCTGCCATGGGGGACAGGTTACGGGGTGCCGTTGCCCCGGTGCGGGGTGCCTGCTCGCCGTTGTGGGGTACGCCACGGGCAGGTACGCGTGAAGGGTGATGGCTCGCGCACCCGCTCGTGCCCCTATACGCGACTAAAGCGAACCCATGTGATCGAGTCTGCGCAGAATGACGCCCTCCCTGAGCGCCCACGGGCATATCTCCAGCGTCTCGACGCCGAAGAGATCCATCGCGCCTTCGGCGACCAGGGCGCCGGCGAGGAGCTGGTTGGCGCGGCCTTCCGAGACGCCCGGGAGGGCTGCGCGCTGGGCCGTGGTCATCGCGGCCAGGCGGGGCACCCAGGCCTCCAGGGACTCGCGCTTGAGCTGGCGCTGGGTGTACGGGCCGTCGGCCGAGCGGGCGGCGCCGGCGATGCGGGCGAGCTGCCGGAACGTCTTCGACGTGGCGACGACGTGGTCGGGGGTGCCGAACCGGCTGAACTCCCCCACGGTGCGGGCGATCTGCGCGCGGGCGTGTCGGCGCAGGGACCGGATGTCCTCGGGGTCGGGCGGATCGCCGGGCAGCCAGCCGGCGGTGAGCCGGCCGGCGCCGAGCGGCAGCGAGACGGCCGCGTCGGGCTCCTCGTCGATGCCGTAGGCGATCTCCAGGGAGCCGCCGCCGATGTCCAGGACCAGCAGTTTTCCGGCCGACCAGCCGAACCAGCGGCGGGCGGCGAGGAAGGTGAGCCGGGCCTCCTCGGCGCCGGAGAGAACCTGCAGCTCGACGCCCGTCTCGGCCTGCACGCGCGCGAGGACGTCGTCGGCGTTGCTGGCCTCGCGCACGGCGGAGGTCGCGAACGGCAGCAGGTCCTCGACGCCCTTGTCCTCGGCGGCCTGGAGCGACTCGTGGACGACCGTGATCAGTTTGTCGACGCCCTCGGGGCCGATCGCGCCGTCCCCGTCGAGTAGTTGGGCAAGGCGCAGTTCCGCCTTGTGCGAGTGCGCGGGCAGGGGGCACGCGCCCGGGTGTGCGTCCACCACCAGCAGATGCACCGTGTTCGATCCCACGTCGAGGACACCGAGTCTCATGTAGGGAACGCTACTGCCCACGAGGCCGTGGACCGTCCCCGAAGCGGCTCCTGGCGACTTACCCTGGACGAGTGCCAAAGACGAACAAGGCGAAGGCCGACAAATCCACCGGCGGCTCTTCGCAGGCGAAGCCGCTGAAGTCACCGAAGAAGTCCAAGAAGGCCCTGGCAGCGGACGAGAAGGGCCTCGACTTCGCGCGGGCGTGGGTGGAGTTCCCTGACCCGGCGGACGACGAGCAGGTCTTCCGCTGCGATCTGACATGGCTGACCTCTCGCTGGAACTGCATCTTCGGCAGCGGCTGTCAGGGCATCCAGGCGGGCCGCGCGGACGACGGGTGCTGCACGCTGGGCGCCCACTTCTCCGACGAGGACGACGAGAAGCGCGTCGCCGGGCATGTGGCGAGGCTCACGCCCGAGATCTGGCAGCACCACGACGAGGGCGCCCGGGGCGGCTGGATCTCGGAGGACGACGAGGGCTCCCGCCAGACCCGTCCGTTCAACGGCTCGTGCATCTTCCAGAACCGTCCGGGCTTCGCGGGCGGCGCGGGCTGCTCGCTGCACATCCTGGCCGTCAAGGAGGGCCGCGAGCCGCTGGAGACCAAGCCGGACGTCTGCTGGCAGCTTCCGGTGCGGCGCACCTACGACTGGATCGACCGGCCCGACGACACACGCGTGCTGCAGGTGTCGATCGGCGAGTACGACCGGCGGGGCTGGGGGCCGGGCGGCCACGACCTGCACTGGTGGTGCACGTCGGCGACCTCGGCGCACGGCGCGGGCGACCCGGTGTACGTCTCCTACCGCCCGGAGCTGACCGAACTGATGGGCAAGGCCGGCTACGACCGCCTGGCCGAGCTGTGCGAGGAGCGCCTGGCCTCGCAGCTGCCGCTCCTGGCCCCGCATCCGGCGGACCCGACCGCCTGAGGTCCTTGCGGATCGCTTCGAGGGACCACCCGGCTCGGCACGGCCCACGGCCCGGGACGCCTGCGGCTACGACGTCGACGGGGCCGGGGTGCTGGGGTCGGCGGGCGGCGCCGGCGAGGATTCCGGGGCGGACGGGGTCGGGGCGGTGGGGGTCGGGGTGGGGGTCGGGGTTGAGGACGAGGGCGGGTCGGTGGGCGTGGGATCCGGGGAAGGCGGGGGTGTGGGGGTCGGTTGCGGGTCCGACGACGCGGGCGGGTCGCCGGGACGCGGGTCCGGGCCGCCGCCGGGAGCCGGGGGGCCGGGGGCCGTGCCGTAGCCCTCAATGGAGACGACGGCGCCCGCCGGGGCGATCGCCACGCGCGCGTGCCAGCGCCCGGAGGGCTCCCGCAGGGGGTCGACGTACACCTTGATCGTCACCGACTCGCCGGGCCTCAGGGCGCCCGTGGAGCGGCTCAGATAGAGCCAGGGGGCCGGTGTGGCCGCCGACCAGCGGACCGGCCGGTCGCCGTCCGGGGGTGCGGTGAGGGTGACGAGGGTGATGTCGCCGCTGGTGGCCGCCGTCACGGAGAGCCGGCCGGAGGCGCTCCGGCCGAGTCCCGTGACGCTGATGACCTCCACGGAGACGTCCGGTCCGTCGCCCTTGAGGGAGCCGGTGCCGGGGCGCGTGCTGGCGTTTCCGGCGTTCTCGTAGCCGCCGGCCGTCTCACCGGCGAGGCCCTCGGGGCCGTGCGCCTCCCCGGCGCTGACTGAGCGGCCCTCGGCGTCCCCCGTCGGCGTGCTCCGGTAGGCCGCCCACAGGGCGAGCACGGGCGCGGCGACGACGGTGGCGACCACGGTCGTCGTGACGGCACACGCGCGTAGGCGCTCCCGACGGGCGGCGCGGTCCTTGGGGTCCATCGGGAACCCGCGCCGGTCGTAGCGCGGCGCGGCGGTGCCCCGCGCGCGCGGGAGGTGCGCCAGGGCGACGTGCAGCCGTGCGCGCGGCGCCTCCAGGACGGGCAGCTCGGCGGGGGTGACACCGGCGCCGGGCCAACGGCCGGGGACGGCGCGTTCGGCGACGCGACGGCAGCGCGGGCAGTCGTCGACGTGCCGAACGAGTTCACGGCGCAGGGCGGCGCTGAGCACGACCTGGTTCTCGCCTGTGAGGTGGGCCACACCGGGACAGTTGCCGGTCTCGACGACGGCGAGCGCCGCGCGCGTGCGCTCGACCTCGCAGGCGGCTGCAGAGAGTAGTTCGCGGGTGGCGGCGAGGTCCTTGCCGAGGACGGCGGCGATCTCGTGGGCGGCCAGGTGGTGGCGTACCGCGAGTTCGAGCGCCTCACGCTGCTCGGGGGTGGTGCCGGCCGCTTCCGGCCAGGCCAGCAGGGCGAGTTCCCGCCGCTGTCGCTCCTGGTCCTCGTCGGGATCGGCGGAGTCGGCAGGATCGGCGGGGGCGGCGGCGGAGGCGGAAGCCGGGGCTGCGGCGGGCTTGGCGCCCGGCGGCCGTCGGGTGCCGTTGCGGGCCGCCGCGTGCGTGCCCTGACGTTTCTGCTTGGCCTCGGTGAGCTTGCACAGGCAGGCCCAGCGGGCCAGCGCGTACAGCCAGGCCCGGCGGTCGCCCGCGGCGGTCGGACCACGCTGGCCGCGTCGCTCGGCGAACGTGAGGACATCACCGAGGGCGGCGGTGGCCGCGTCGTGGTCGCACAGAACGGACAGGCAGTAGGTGAACAGGCCGTCCAGGTATGGCTCGTAGCGCGCGGGCGGCCGCTGCGCGAGCGTGCGCGCCGCAGCGGCGTCGCGCGCCTCGCGGTGCGCCCGGTGCGCGCCGGTCGTGCTGGTCGAGATTTCCGGGCTGCTGCTCATCACCCGTGCGACCGTAGGCGGCGCGGAACTAGGTCTTCTTGTCCCTTGAGTCCTTTTAATCCGTATGGGTGAAACGATCCCTCATACGGGGACAGCGAAGAGAGGTACCGTGGCCCGTTCGTGACAGGTCGTGGCCGATTCAGCAGGTTGCGGGCCTCCGGGAGGCCCGGTTGTCCACAGGCGCGTCCGGCTGTCAGTGGCGGCGGCTACGGTTTCCCCATGGCTGCCCGTACGAAGACCACCAAGGACCGTCCGTCCTACCGCTGCACCGAATGCGGCTGGCAGACGGCCAAGTGGCTCGGCCGCTGCCCCGAGTGCCAGGCCTGGGGGACGGTCGAGGAGTACGGCGCGCCCGCGGTCCGTACGACGGCACCGGGCCGCGTCACCACCTCCGCCGTGCCCATCGGCGAGGTCGACGGCCGTCAGGCCACCGCCCGCCCCACCGGCGTGCCCGAGCTGGACCGCGTCCTCGGCGGCGGTCTCGTGCCCGGCGCGGTCGTGCTGCTGGCCGGCGAGCCGGGCGTCGGCAAGTCGACCCTCCTGCTGGACGTGGCGGCCAAGTCGGCGAGCGACGAACACCGCACCCTGTATGTGACCGGTGAGGAGTCGGCCTCCCAGGTCCGCCTGCGCGCCGACCGCATCGGCGCCATCGACGACCACCTCTACCTCGCCGCCGAGACGGACCTGGCGGCGGTCCTGGGCCACCTGGACGCGGTGAAGCCGTCCCTGCTGGTCATGGACTCCGTGCAGACCGTGGCCTCCCCGGAGATCGACGGGGCGCCCGGTGGCATGGCCCAGGTCCGCGAGGTCGCGGGCGCCCTGATCCGCGCCTCCAAGGAACGCGGCATGTCCACCCTCCTGGTGGGCCATGTCACGAAGGACGGCTCGATCGCCGGTCCCCGCCTCCTCGAACACCTCGTGGACGTCGTGCTGAGCTTCGAGGGCGACCGGCACGCGCGCCTGCGTCTGGTGCGGGGCGTCAAGAACCGCTACGGCGCCACCGACGAGGTCGGCTGCTTCGAACTGCACGACGAGGGCATCACGGGCCTCGCCGACCCCAGTGGGCTCTTCCTGACCCGGCGTGACGAACCGGTCCCGGGGACATGTCTGACGGTCACCCTGGAGGGCCGTCGTCCCCTGGTCGCCGAAGTGCAGGCCCTCACCGTCGACTCCCAGATCCCCTCGCCCCGCCGTACGACGTCCGGTCTGGAGACGTCCCGGGTCTCGATGATGCTGGCCGTCCTGGAGCAGCGGGGCCGGATCAGCGCGCTCGGCAAGCGGGACATCTACTCGGCGACGGTCGGCGGAGTGAAGCTCTCGGAGCCCGCGGCCGACCTCGCGATCGCCCTCGCCCTGGCCTCCGCCGCGAGCGACACCCCGCTGCCCAAGAACCTCGTCGCGATCGGTGAAGTGGGCCTCGCGGGCGAGGTCAGACGGGTCACGGGCGTGCAGCGCAGACTCGCGGAGGCCCACCGTCTGGGCTTCACGCACGCGCTCGTGCCGAGCGATCCCGGCAAGATCCCGGCGGGCATGAAGGTCCTGGAAGTCGCCGACATGGGGGACGCTCTGCGGGTCCTGCCGCGCTCGCGTCGCCGAGAGGCCCCACGGGAGGCGGAGGACCGCCGGTAGACTTTGCCCTGGTCTCGCCCGTCCGTACGAAACGAGTGCGCCAAACGGGAACCCCCAGACCTGTGACCGGAGGAGTGCAGTGGCAGCCAACGACCGGGCGGCAGCTCCCGGAAAGTCCGGTGGGAGTTCCGGTGCCGACGGCCTGATGCGCGCCGCGCTGAGCGCGGTCGCCCCCGGCACAGCCCTGCGCGACGGCCTGGAACGGGTGCTGCGCGGCAACACCGGCGGACTCATCGTGCTGGGCTCCGACAAGACGGTCGAGGCGATGTGCACCGGCGGCTTCGTCCTGGACGTGGAGTTCGCGGCGACGCGCCTGCGTGAGCTGTGCAAGCTCGACGGCGGCATCGTGGTCTCCTCCGACCTGTCGAAGATCCTCCGGGCCGGCGTCCAACTGGTGCCGGACCCCACCATCCCCACGGAGGAGACGGGCACCCGGCACCGCACGGCGGACCGGGTCAGCAAGCAGGTCGGCTTCCCGGTCGTCTCGGTCTCCCAGTCCATGCGCCTGATCGCCCTGTACGTCGACGGACAGCGCCGCGTCCTGGAGGACTCCGCGGCGATCCTGTCCCGCGCGAACCAGGCCCTGGCGACCCTGGAGCGCTACAAGCTCCGGCTGGACGAGGTCGCGGGAACGTTGTCAGCGCTGGAGATCGAGGACCTGGTGACGGTCCGGGACGTCTCCGCGGTGGCCCAGCGCCTGGAGATGGTCCGTCGCATCGCCACCGAAATCGCCGAATACGTGGTCGAACTGGGCACGGACGGGCGTCTGCTCGCCCTCCAGCTCGACGAGTTGATCGCGGGCGTGGAGCCGGAGCGCGAGCTGGTGGTCCGGGACTACGTGCCCGAGCCCACCGCCAAGCGCTCCCGCACGGTCGACGAGGCGCTGTACGAGCTGGACGCGCTCACCCACGCCGAGCTCCTCGAACTGTCCACGGTGGCCCGCGCGTTGGGCTACACCGGCTCCCCCGAGGCCCTCGACTCGGCGGTCTCCCCGCGCGGTTTCCGGCTCCTGGCGAAGGTGCCGCGCCTGCCCGGCGCGATCATCGACCGCCTGGTGGAGCACTTCGGCGGCCTGCAGAAGCTCCTCGCCGCCAGCGTCGACGACCTCCAGACGGTGGACGGCGTGGGCGAGGCGAGGGCGCGCAGCGTCCGCGAGGGCCTGTCACGCCTGGCGGAGTCGTCGATCCTGGAGCGGTACGTCTAGGTCGGTCCAGCCGACCAGACACTCCAGCCGCCTGCTGTAGCCGTAGCCGTATGTCCTGGCTGTCTGCTCTAGTCGTCCTTCAGCACGAACGACGTCTGTGCCTTCGCGAACCCCGGAGCCTTGGCCTCCACCAGGTACGTCCCCGCTCCGGCCGTGCCCGCCGGAGGCGTCGCGCACTCCGGGGCGCTCGGCTTGCGGTCCCACTTCAGGGTGTACGTGAAGCTGTCCCCGGCCGGCACCCGGTACAGCAGGCTCCCGGACGCCTTGGGGCAGTCCGCGGACGACCAGTAGTCGTCGTCGGCGCCCGCCTTGGTGATCGTCAACACCGCGGTCTTCGGACCGAGATCGACCTTGCAGTCGCTTCCCGAGCTGTTCTTCGCGATCAGCTGGAACGTGGGCGTCCGGTCCGGCGAGTACACGTTCTGGACGCTGCGCAGGCTCACCGTGACCACGCCGGCGGTGCAGTTGGGCAGGGTCGTCCCGGCCGGCAGCGTCGTCGCCGTACCGCTGCCGCCGCCGGCCCCGCCGCTGCCGTTGGAGCCGTCGCCGTTGGCGCCGTCGTCGTTGGCGCCGGAGCCCGCCGAGCCGCCGTCCGAGCCACCGGAGCCGGCGCCGCCCCCCGAGCCCGCATCCGATCCCGAGCCGGTCCCGCTGGTGGTGCCTTCGCTCGACTCGTCGCGCCCGCCCGGGTTTTGGCTGATCGCAGGCCCGGATCCGGAGGGCCCCGGCGTGATGGAGGACGCGGGATTCTTGCCGCCGCCCCCGTCGGCGCCGTTCTTGCCGCCGCCACCGCCCGACGTGACCACCCACAGGATCAGCAGCGCCAACAGGGCGAACACGGACAGCAGTACGACCCTCCGACGCCAGTAGATGGAGGAGGGAAGCGGCCCGACCGGATTGCGCAGAGATCCCACGGCGCAAACTGTACGAGAGATCGACGCGTTCGCTGGCCCCACCCGCCGCCGCGACGACAACTTTTCCGGATCATCATCCCGGAAACCACGGCCCCCGCACCCGACTTCGGCCCGCGCGCCCGGCTCCCCTTGGCGATCGCACCCGTCACACCTCTGGCCATGGCTACGGCACGCGCGCGTGCCGCCCTCCCGGCGCCCGGCCCGGGCGAGTGGCGGTACGCGCGCGTGCCCCGCTACGCATGGCAGGATCGGAAGGGCCATGACTGCGCCCACGAAGCCCCCGCACAGCAGCCCCGCCCGCGCCGACGCCGACGCCCCTGGAGCGGACCTGCACTCCCCGGTGATCGACTGGTTCGACGACAACGCCCGCGACCTGCCCTGGCGGCGCCCCGAGGCCGGTGCGTGGGGTGTGATGGTCAGCGAGTTCATGCTCCAGCAGACGCCGGTCAGCCGCGTCCTGCCGGTCTACGAGCAGTGGCTCGCCCGCTGGCCGCGCCCCGCCGACCTGGCCGCGGACGCGCCCGGCGAGGCGGTACGCGCGTGGGGGCGGCTCGGCTACCCGCGCCGCGCCCTGCGGCTGCACGGCGCCGCGGTGGCGATAACGGAACGGCACGGCGGCGACGTACCGTCGGACCACGCACAACTGCTCGCGCTGCCCGGCATCGGCGAGTACACGGCCGCGGCCGTCGCCTCCTTCGCGTACGGGCAGCGGCATGCCGTCCTGGACACCAACGTCCGCCGGGTCTTCGCACGGGCCGTCACGGGCGTGCAGTACCCGCCCAACGCCACCACGGCCGCCGAGCGCAAGCTGGCCCGCGCCCTGCTGCCCGACGACGAGCCGACCGCCGCGCGCTGGGCCGCCGCGTCCATGGAGCTCGGGGCGCTCCTCTGCACGGCAAAGAACGAGACCTGCGTGCGCTGCCCGATCGCCGCGCAGTGCGCCTGGCGGCTCGCGGGCAAGCCGGAGCACGACGGCCCGCCGCGCCGCGGCCAGACGTACGCGGGCACCGACCGTCAGGTCAGGGGCAAGCTGCTCGCCGTGCTGCGCGCCGCGCACGTGCCCGTGCCGCAGTCGGCGCTCGACCGGGTGTGGCACGAGCCGGTGCAACGCGCGCGTGCTCTCGACGGCCTCGTCGCGGACGGACTGGTGGAGCCGCTCCCGGGCGGGCTGTACCGCCTGCCGCTGACCTGACACGGGCCTCGCACACTGGTCTGACACACGGTCATTTCACAGACAAGCGGCTTCGTTACGACCGATGACAAGCCTTTGTCACACCCAACCGCCGGATAAATCGACCCATATCCACATCATTCACCCCGCCCCTTTACCCCGAACCTCTCGCCGTTACACAACCGACGGACAGCTGAGTGCTAGCCGAAGGCTGCTCCGCACAGCGCCGTGACAACACCTCCGTAGCTTCAGTTGCGTAGTCGGCAGGGACACAGCGGGCTACAGACCAGAAGCAGTGAACCGGCGGCGGACAGTCCGTCGGAACGGGGAATCGGAGGCGGTTGACCATGACGCAGGGCGAGGTGCTCGAGTTCGAGGAGTATGTCCGCACCCGGCAGGACGCGCTGCTGCGCAGCGCCCGCCGGCTGGTCCCGGACCCGGTTGACGCTCAGGACCTCCTGCAGACCGCCCTCGCCCGGACGTACGGCCGCTGGGACGGCATCGCGGACAAGCGGCTCGCGGACGCCTACCTGCGCCGGGTCATGATCAACACGCGGACCGAGTGGTGGCGGGCCCGCAAACTCGAGGAGGTCCCCACCGAGCAGCTCCCGGACGCCTGTGTGGACGACTCCACCCAGCAGCACGCGGACCGCGCCCTGCTGATGGACGCGATGAAGGTGCTCGCTCCGAAGCAGCGCAGCGTCGTCGTGCTGCGACACTGGGAGCAGATGTCCACGGAGGAGACAGCCGCCGCCCTCGGCATGTCGGCGGGAACGGTCAAGAGCACGCTGCACCGAGCGCTCGCCCGGCTCCGCGAGGAGCTGGAAGCCCGCGATCTGGACGCACGCGCGCTGGAGCGTGAGGAGCGGGAGCGTTGCGCGGCGGCCTGACCAAGGCCGGGCCCACACCGGCCCGAGGCACCATCCAGGCGGCGATCACGGCGATGTCCGTGCTCGCCGCCCTCGCCCTTTTCGTCTCCGCCTGCGCCACCGGCGGCACCGGTGCCCGTGACGAGGGCCCGGCCCACCCCGACGCCGCGGCGGGTGTGACCGCCTCGCCCTCCGCCGCCCCCACCGCCACCCTCGACCAGGCGGACGCGATTCAGCTCATCAAGGACGACCCCGCGGTCTCGGCGGAGGTCAAGCGCGAGTTGAAGCCCTGCGTCGGCGACGAGTACCCGGTCGACGTCTCCTACGGCAACCTCACCGGCGGCTCCGGCGACGACCTCATCATCAACGTCGTCACCTGCGGCGACGCCGTCGGCGTCGGCTCGTATGTGTACCGGGAGAACGCCGACGGCTATGAGAACGTGTTCAAGGCCGAGGATCCTCCGGTCTACGCGGAGATCGACCGGGGCGACCTGGTGGTGAGCAAGCAGGTGTACGAGAAAGGCGACCCGGTCTCCAGCCCGTCCGGCGAGAACGTGATCACCTACCACTGGGCCGCGGGCCGCTTCATGAAGGAGTTCAGCTGGCACAACGACTACAGCGGCGTCGGCGACGGAGAACCGACGGTGATGGCGTCGAAGGCCGGCTGACCTGCCCGGGAGGGGCCGGCCGAAAAAATCTTCCGGCAGCGTGAACCGATCGGGCCGCTCGTTCCGATCAATGGATGTCGGGCGAGGCGGGCCGCACGAAAAATGAACGCTCGTCGCGCTACGGGCGTCCATTCAAGGGGCACCCTCGACAGGACACCGACAGCTTGACGGACCGCAGACTGGCAGCACACGGACTGACGGGCCTCAGACTGACGGCCGACCCGCGCACCACAACGCATACGCATCGCATACTCATACGAGAACTGAGAGCACCGGGATGGCAGACCAGACACACGTCCTGTTCGTCGAGGACGACGACGTCATCCGCGAAGCCACCCAGCTCGCCCTGGAGCGGGACGGCTTCGCGGTCACCGCGATGCCCGACGGCCTGTCGGGTCTGGAGGCGTTCCGTGCCGACCGCCCCGACATCGCGCTCTTGGACGTCATGGTGCCCGGCCTGGACGGCGTGAGCCTGTGCCGGCGCATCCGGGACGAGTCCACCGTGCCGGTGATCATGCTGTCGGCGCGCGCCGACTCCATCGACGTCGTCCTCGGCCTGGAGGCCGGCGCCGACGACTATGTGACCAAGCCCTTCGACGGCGCCGTGCTGGTCGCCCGGATCCGCGCCGTGCTGCGCCGCTTCGGCCACGCGGGCGGCGGCGACCGCACCGAGCCCGCCGGCTCCGCCGCCGGTGGCGTGCTGACCTTCGGCGACCTGGAGGTCGACACGGACGGCATGGAGGTGCGCCGGGCCGGACAGCCGGTAGCGCTGACCCCGACCGAGATGCGCCTGCTGCTGGAGTTCTCCTCCGCTCCGGGCACGGTCCTCTCGCGCGACAAACTGCTGGAGCGGGTGTGGGACTACGGCTGGGGCGGCGACACCCGGGTCGTCGACGTCCATGTGCAGCGGCTGCGAACGAAGATCGGACAGGACCGTATCGAGACGGTCCGCGGCTTCGGCTACAAGCTGAAGGCCTGAGCGGGGCAGGGGCGGGAGTATGCGGGGGATGATCCGGCACCTGATTCCGGCCCGTACGGAGCGCATGGGCATCCGTACGGGTCTGCGATGGAAGCTGAGCGCGGCGATCGCGCTGGTCGGCGCGCTGGTGGCGATCACTCTGAGCCTGGTCGTGCACAACGCCGCACGCGTGTCCATGCTGGACAACGCGCGCGACCTCGCCGACGAGCGCGTCCATGTCGCCCAGCGCAACTACGAGGCGTCGGGGCGGCCGAACTTCCCCAACATCAAGATCGACGACTCGAACCTGCCGCCGGCGTTGGAGGAGAAGGTCCGGGACGGCCGCCGGGCCACGTTCGTCTCCGACCGCGCGGGCGGTGTGCCGGACATCTGGGCGGCCGTGCCGGTCAAGGACGGGCATGTGCTCTCCCTGCACACCGGGTTCACCGACCGCAGCACGGACATCCTCAACGACCTCGACCAGGCTCTGGTGATCGGCTCGATCGCGGTCGTCCTCGGCGGCAGCGCGCTCGGCGTCCTCATCGGCGGGCAGCTCTCGCGCCGGCTGCGCAAGGCGGCGGCCGCGGCGAACCAGGTCGCCAAGGGAGAGTCGGACGTCCGGGTACGGGACGCCATCGGCGGGGTCGTGCGCGACGAGACCGACGATCTGGCGAGCGCGGTCGACGCCATGGCGGACACCCTTCAGGAACGGCTGGAGGCCGAGCGCAGGGTCACCGCCGACATCGCGCACGAACTGCGCACCCCGGTGACGGGACTGCTGACGGCCGCCGAGCTGCTGCCGCCCGGCCGGCCGACGGAGCTGGTCCTGGACCGGGCGAAGGCCATGCGCACCCTCGTCGAGGATGTGCTGGAGGTGGCCCGTCTCGACGGCGCCTCGGAGCGGGCCGAGCTGCAGGACATCGTGCTGGGCGAGTTCGTGGCCCGGCGGGTGGCGGCCAAGGACCCGGACATCGAGGTGCGGGTGGTGCACGAGTCGATGGTCACGACCGACCCGCGCCGCCTGGAGCGGGTCCTGTTCAACCTGCTCGCCAACGCCGCCCGGCACGGCAAGTCGCCGATCCAGGTCACCGTCGAGGGCCGGGTCATCCGGGTCCGCGACCACGGCCCCGGCTTCCCCGCGGACCTGCTCGCCGAGGGGCCGAGCCGCTTCCGCACCGGCAGCACCGACCGCGCCGGACACGGCCACGGGCTCGGCCTGACCATCGCGGCGGGCCAGGCCCGTGTCCTGGGCGCCCGGCTGACCTTCCGCAACGTACGGCCCGCGGGAGCACCCGAGCACATACCGTCCGAGGGCGCCGTCGCCGTCCTGTGGCTGCCCGAGCACGCGCCGACGAACACGGGAAGCTATCCGAGGATGCCGTGAGGGCGGCCCGCGCGAGCTGCGACCGGTGGCCGGGACGGCGAGCGGAGCGCCTGGTCGGCGAGCCGAGGGCCGGGGCGCGAGCCGAGTGCCGGGGCGGCGAGCCGAGTGCCTCGATGCCGTACGGCTGCTCCTACGGCGGAGCGTCTCCTCGGCCCGCTCGATACGGCCGTGCATGAGGGACTGGCCGGGCGTCCCGCCGTAGGCCTGCCTCCTTGAAGGCACGGACGAAGTGGCGGCGGGAGCAGCCGGCGTGCCCCCTTTGAGGCAGCGACCCTCGGTGGAGGAGCCCGCACACGGGGGGGGCGACCATGTCCGCGAGAGCGGTGCCCGTCCAGGCGCGCAGGAAGGCCCCCCGGGGCGGACACCGCCGGGGGGCCTTCGTTCAGGGCGAGGTCAGACCTCGACCATGGTGGGCGGTGCGGGCGCCGCACCGCCGCTCGCCTCGTCCGTCTTCTGCGGCCCCGCCCCCTTCAACGGAACCTCCTTCACGAACACCGCCGCGACCAGCGCGGCCACCGCCACCACGGCCCCCAGCAGGAACGCCGAGTGGGTGCCGGCCGACACCGCGTGCTGGTAGGCATCCCGGGCCTTCGCGGGCAGCTTGGCCAGGCTGGCCGCGTCCAACTGCGCGGACCGCTCGGTGATTTTCGAGCCCAGTGCTCCGGCCCGCTTGGACATGACGTCCTGGACCCGGTTGTTGAACAGCGCGCCCATGATCGCGACGCCGAAGGAGGAGCCGAGGGTACGGAAGAGCGTGGTGGACGAGGACG
This sequence comes from Streptomyces sp. NPDC050121, assembly GCF_044460385.1. Lineage (NCBI taxonomy): Bacteria > Bacillati > Actinomycetota > Actinomycetes > Kitasatosporales > Streptomycetaceae > Streptomyces > Streptomyces sp. NPDC050121. The sequence goes on from NZ_JBITJV010000028.1 coordinate 28,866, forward strand.
CGACGCCCATGTCCTTCATCTCGACGCTGTTCTGCGCGACCAGCATCGTGATCTGCATCAGGCAGCCCATGCCGAGTCCGACGACGGCCATGAAGACACCGGAGGTGAAGCGGCTGGTCCCGGTGTCCATCGTGGACAGCAGGTACAGGCCGATGACCATGAGGACGCTGCCGACGACCGGGAAGATCTTGTACTTGCCGCTGCTCGTGGTCACCCGGCCCGCGACCATCGAGGTGACCAGCATGGCGCCGAGCATCGGCAGGAGCAGCAGCCCGGAGTTGGTCGCGGAGGCGCCCTGCACGGACTGCTGGTACAGCGGCAGGAAGAGGGTCGCGCCGAACATCACGAAACCGGTGATGAAGCCGATGATCGACATCAGGGTGAAGTTGCGGCTGCGGAAGATGTGCAGCGGCACGATCGGCTCGGCCGCCTTGGTCTGCCAGTACACGAACCCGATGAGCGAGGCGACACCGATGCCGATGAGCTCCATGATCCGTGCGGACGTCCAGGCGTACTCCGAGCCGCCCCAGGTGGTGACGAGGACGATGGAGGTGATGCCGACGGTCAGCAGTGCGACACCGAGGTAGTCGATGCCCGCCTTCGACCGCTTCTTCGGCAGGTGCAGGACGGTGCTGATGAGGGCCAGCGACACCGCGCCGAGCGGCAGGTTGATGTAGAAGGACCAGCGCCAGCCCCAGTTGTCGGTGATGGTGCCGCCGACGAGCGGGCCGCCGATCATCGCGAGCGCCATGACTCCGGCCATCATGCCCTGGTACTTGCCGCGCTCCCGCGGCGGGATCAGGTCGCCGATGATCGCCATCACGCCGACCATCAGGCCACCCGCGCCGAGGCCCTGGATCGCGCGGAAGCCGATGAGCTCGCCCATGTTCTGGGCCATGCCGCTGAGCGCGGATCCGACCAGGAACAGCACGATCGACGACATGAAGACGCCCTTGCGGCCGTACATGTCGCCGAGCTTGCCCCAGATCGGGGTGGAGGCGGCGGTCGCGAGGGTGTACGCGGTCACCACCCAGGAAAGGTGTTCGAGGCCGCCCAGGTCGCCGACGATCGTCGGCATCGCCGTGCCCACGATCATGTTGTCGAGCATCGCGAGCATCATCGTGATCATCAGTGCGAGCAGGACGACCCGCACGCTCCTCGGCGGTTTCTCCGCCCCGGTCTCCGCTGTCTTTGTGTCCGCCATCTTCCCCACTCCCCTGGGTACTCCCCCCGACCGGCCACTTACTTGCCGCCCGGCTAGTTCACTACACTGGGAAGGTAGACCTGTCACTAGCCGGGCGTCAAGTAAGTTCCCGCCTCAGACTAGCCGGGCGGCAAGTAAGTGTCCGCGGGAGCTCAAGGAGTACGAGGATGGACGTCATCATGGACGGCACCAAGCAGCAGCGCCGGGGCAACACCCGACAGCGCATCCAGGACGTCGCACTCGAACTCTTCGCCGAGCAGGGCTACGAGAAGACCTCCCTCCGCGAGATCGCGGAGCGCCTGGAGGTCACCAAGGCTGCCTTGTACTACCACTTCAAGACCAAGGAAGAGATCATCGTCAGCATCTTCAGGGATCTGACGAAGCCGATCGAAGACCTGATCGAGTGGGGCAGGAACCAGCCGCACACCCTGGAGACCAAGCAAGAGCTCGTCCGCCGCTACAGCCAGGCCCTCTCCGAGGCGACCCCGCTCTTCCGCTTCATGCAGGAGAACCAGGCGACGGTGCGGGAACTCCAGATCGGCGACTCGTTCAAGGACCGCACGCGCAGCCTGCGCGACATCATCATCGACCCGGACGCTCCCCTGACCGACCAGGTCCGCTGCGTGAGCGCCATCTTCACGCTGCACGCCGGCATGTTCTTCCTGCAGGACCTCGAAGGCGACCCCGAGGACAAGCGGGAAGCCGTCCTCGAGGTCGCCATCGATCTGGTGACGCAGGCGCACCAGGGCGCCTGATCACGCGAGCGTCAGACCTTCACGCCCTTGGCGTGCAGGAAGGCGACGGGGTCGATCGCCGAGCCGTAGTTCGCGGTCGTACGGATCTCGAAGTGCAGGTGCGGACCGCTGGTGTTGCCGGTGTTGCCGGACAGCGCGATCTTCTGGCCCGTCTTGACGATCTGGCCGATCTTCACGTCGATCTGCGAGAGATGGGCGTACTGCGAGTAGACGCCGTTGGCGTGCTTGATCACGATGGCGTTGCCGTAGGCCGGGCCGTCACCGGCGCCGTTGCCGCCGGCCTTGACCACGGTGCCGCCGTGCGCGGCCATCACCTTGGTGCCGCTCGGCACGGCGAAGTCCTGACCGCTGTGGGTGGACTGCCACATGGCGCCGGCCTGGGCGAAGCTCGCGGTCAGCGTGTACTTCTTCACCGGGTCGATCCAGGAGGCGGCGGAGACGGTCGTCTTGGCGGCGGGCGCGGCGGCAGGGGCGGCGGCGGACGCCACTCCGGTTCCCAACACGACCGAGGCGCCGACGGCGGCGGCCCCGACGGCCACGCGGGTGCGGAGCAGGGACGTACGGGAAGAACGGAACGTGACGTGCTGGAACATCGAAGACCTCATGGGAACGGGGACAGAGGAAACCACCCGGCACGAAGCTCTGCCGGAGTGGCCATCCCTTGGTAACCCGAGGGCCCACATACGCCCAAACGTGTGATCTGCGACGGAAGCTAGTACTTCACCTGAAAATTTCCCACTTATTGACAGATCGCTCTTTCACGACATTTTCGACATCGGTCCATGTCAGAAGCCGGAGCGGGGGCGGGAGTGGGGGCCAGGAATCCAGGCTCGATATCCCTTTTCTGTGCATTTATGGCGACTAACCGGGCTAGTAGGGCCCTATTCGCCTGTGCGGCATGTCACCGGCCGCCCACCTCAAGGGACTTCGAAATGTGACGGCGACTACTCCCGCGCCCCGCAGGCCACTTGTGACCCCGGTCACGATCGCAGACAAGAGTCTGTGACCAGCCTCTCATCGACCACTACCGTCCAGTAACCCGCTGGTTCCCCTCAGGCCACCCCCAGCGATCAGCATGCCCACGACACCGGCAACGCAAGGACGCGAGAGGACCCCACACATGACCAGAGGCACCTGGACGCGCCGCATAGCCATGACCGCCGCGGCGACGGCCGCGGTCACCGCGATGGCCGTCCCGGTCGGCGCCCAGGCCGCGACGGCCACCGGCACCTCCACCGTCGCCACCGCCTCCGCGGCTGCTGCGGAGGACGTCGACTACGCCACCTGGCAGCAGGACTGCCAGGCCGTGGTGGACAAGGCCCTGCCGGCGCTGAAGCAGCGCATCGCCGCCGCCAAGCCGGGCGAGAAGCAGGCGATCGTCTTCGACATCGACAACACCACCCTGGAGACCGACTTCGGCTTCAGCTACCCGCAGCCGGCCAACAAGCCGGTCCTCGACGTCGCCAAGTACGCCCAGGAGCACGGCGTCTCCCTGTTCTTCGTCACCGCCCGCCCGGGCATCATCTCCGGGGTGACCGACTACAACCTCAAGTACGTCGGCTACCAGGTCTCCGGGCTCTACGTGCGCGGCTTCCTCGACCTCTTCAAGGACGTCGCCGCCTACAAGACCGCCCAGCGCGTGAACATCGAGAGCAAGGGCTACACGATCATCGCGAACATCGGCAACAGCGCCACCGACCTCTCCGGCGGCCACGCCGAGACGACGTACAAGCTGCCGGACTACGACGGGCAGCTGTCGTAAGCCATCGCGGACATGCAAGAGGGGCCGGTGCCTTTCAGCACCGGCCCCTCTTGTCAGCTCGGACGGAGGCTCGGCTCCCGGAGGCTCAACCCCGGAGGGTCACGCGTCCTTGCTCAGGTTCGGTCCGGCGCCGCCGGCCGCCTGCTCGATCGGGGGGACGTCGGGCAGGGCCGACTTCTCCTCGCCGCGGAAGGTGAAGGTCTTGGTCTCACCCTCGCCCTCCGTGTCCACGACCACGATGTGACCGGGGCGCAGCTCACCGAAGAGGATCTTCTCCGAGAGCGTGTCCTCGATCTCGCGCTGGATGGTGCGACGCAGCGGACGCGCACCCAGCACCGGGTCGTAACCCTTCTTGGACAGCAGCTCCTTGGCGGACTGGGAGAGCTCGATGCCCATGTCCCGGTCCTTGAGGCGCTCGTCGACCTTGCCGATCATCAGGTCGACGATCCGCAGGATGTCCTCCTGCGTCAGCTGCGGGAAGACCACCACGTCGTCGACGCGGTTGAGGAACTCGGGGCGGAAGTGCTGCTTGAGCTCGTCCGAGACCTTGTTCTTCATGCGCTCGTAGTTGGACTTCTTGTCGCCCGAGGCCGCGAAGCCCAGGTTGAAGCCCTTGGAGATGTCCCGGGTGCCGAGGTTGGTCGTCATGATGATGACCGTGTTCTTGAAGTCCACGACCCGGCCCTGGGAGTCGGTCAGACGACCGTCCTCCAGGATCTGCAGCAGCGAGTTGAAGATGTCCGGGTGGGCCTTCTCGACCTCGTCGAAAAGGACGACGGAGAACGGCTTGCGGCGGACCTTCTCGGTCAGCTGGCCGCCCTCTTCGTAACCCACGTATCCGGGCGGGGAACCGAAGAGACGCGACACCGTGTGCTTCTCGCTGAACTCCGACATGTCGAGGGAGATCAGCGCGTCCTCGTCGCCGAAGAGGAACTCGGCGAGCGCCTTGGAGAGTTCGGTCTTACCGACACCGGACGGGCCGGCGAAGATGAACGAACCACCCGGACGCTTCGGGTCCTTGAGGCCGGCACGCGTACGACGGATCGCCTTCGACAGCGCCTTGACGGCGTCGACCTGACCGATGACCCGCTTGTGGAGCTCGTCCTCCATGCGCAGCAGACGCGAGGACTCCTCCTCGGTCAGCTTGAAGACCGGGATGCCGGTGGCGGTCGCGAGGACCTCGGCGATCAGCTCGCCGTCCACCTCGGCGACGACGTCCATGTCGCCGGCCTTCCACTCCTTCTCCCGCTTGGCCTTGGCGGCCAGGAGCTGCTTCTCCTTGTCGCGGAGGGAGGCGGCCTTCTCGAAGTCCTGCGAGTCGATCGCGGACTCCTTGTCGCGGCGCACACCCGCGATCTTCTCGTCGAACTCGCGCAGGTCCGGCGGCGCGGTCATCCGGCGGATGCGCATCCGGGAACCGGCCTCGTCGATCAGGTCGATCGCCTTGTCCGGCAGGAAGCGGTCCGAGATGTAGCGGTCGGCCAGGGTGGCGGCCTGGACCAGCGCCTCGTCGGTGATGGAGACGCGGTGGTGGGCCTCGTACCGGTCACGCAGACCCTTGAGGATCTCGATCGTGTGCGGCAGGGACGGCTCGGCGACCTGGATGGGCTGGAAGCGGCGCTCGAGGGCCGCGTCCTTCTCCAGGTGCTTGCGGTACTCGTCCAGCGTGGTGGCGCCGATGGTCTGCAGCTCACCGCGGGCCAGCATCGGCTTCAGGATCGAAGCGGCGTCGATGGCGCCCTCGGCGGCACCCGCACCGACCAGCGTGTGCAGCTCGTCGATGAACAGGATGATGTCGCCGCGGGTGCGGATCTCCTTGAGGACCTTCTTCAGGCGCTCCTCGAAGTCACCGCGGTAGCGGGAGCCGGCGACCAGCGCGCCGAGGTCCAGGGTGTAGAGGTGCTTGTCCTTGAGGGTCTCGGGCACCTCGCCCTTGACGATGGCCTGGGCGAGGCCCTCGACGACGGCGGTCTTGCCGACGCCGGGCTCACCGATCAGGACCGGGTTGTTCTTGGTGCGGCGGGACAGCACCTGCATGACCCGCTCGATCTCCTTCTCGCGCCCGATGACCGGGTCGAGCTTGGACTCACGAGCGGCCTGGGTGAGGTTCCGGCCGAACTGGTCGAGGACCAGGGACGTCGAGGGCGTGCCCTCGGCAGGCCCGCCGGCGGTGGCGGTCTCCTTGCCCTGGTAGCCGGAGAGCAGCTGGATGACCTGCTGCCGCACCCGGTTGAGATCTGCGCCCAGCTTGACGAGGACCTGGGCGGCGACGCCCTCGCCCTCGCGGATCAGGCCGAGCAGGATGTGCTCCGTGCCGATGTAGTTGTGGCCCAGCTGAAGGGCCTCGCGGAGCGACAGCTCCAGGACCTTCTTGGCACGGGGGGTGAAGGGGATGTGCCCGGACGGGGCCTGCTGGCCCTGGCCGATGATCTCCTCCACCTGCTGGCGGACCGCCTCGAGCGAAATCCCGAGGCTCTCAAGGGCCTTGGCGGCGACACCCTCACCCTCGTGGATCAGGCCCAGGAGGATGTGCTCGGTGCCGATGTAGTTGTGGTTGAGCATCCGGGCTTCTTCCTGAGCCAGGACGACAACCCGCCGCGCGCGGTCGGTGAACCTCTCGAACATCGTTAATCGCTCCTCAGAGCGGTCAGGCAGTGGGGGGAACTTCCCCTCCCTGTCCTTCCGCAGCTTAGTCCCGCAAGCGGGGACCGCTCATTCCAACTGCCGACACCGTCGATGGCCTCCTGACCCCGAACGCCGACATCTGCTCCAACCCGATGGTGCGAGACGATGTTCCCGCAGGCCAGGCAGTTACCCCACTCGCCAGTACGCCGATGGCGAACGTGAGACGGCCTTTTCTGCGTGTCGCCCCCTCCCACTAGGGATGTCTTACCCGCTGGGACTGACACTCCATGCCGTGGGCACCGGTTCCCTCCGCTACGGGCGAACAACCTTGCGCCTCCCGACGCCCCCACCCGCCCCGACAGTCGACACACGGCGCAGCCATGGGAACACCCAGCGTAACTTGGGAGCCTTTTGGGCGGTTGCGCTTGGCATGGTTGGCTCAATCCCCCCGGCTGCCGGCTCGGCCGCCTCTGCGATCCTCACGGTTCCCCTCCCCCGACGGCCGCTCGATTCGGATGATCCGGACGGTCCGGACGGTCCGGACGATCAGGCGGACCGGATCCGCGGCTGGTACGAGAACGAATTGGGCTGGGCGACCGTGCCCGGGGAACCGGTACGACTTTTGGTGGGCGAGCGCTTCGACGTCCTGGACGTACCGGCCGAGGCGGGCCTCGCGGCGCTGCGGCGCCTGGCGCCGGGCTCGCCGGTGGCCGCGCGGGGCGACCGGCTGCGGCTGCTCGTGGCAGCGGGCGGCGCGGAGGAGGTGCCGGGGATCCTGCGATGGCTGGAGTGGGGCGCGCTGCCCCTGGATCTGACGGCGATCGGCGCGGGCGGCCGCATCGAGGCGCCGTTGCCGCCCGACCAGAACCCGGGCCGGCATGCGGGCGGCCGGGACGTGAGCCGCGATCCGGGCCGGGTCACCGGGCCTCTCACGGGCCTGGACAGCCCCGGGCCGGTGCAGGGGGCCGCCGTGTGGCTGCGGCCCCCCGTGGCAGGGCGCGAGGTCGAGGCCTCGCTGCCGACGATGTCGGCCATGGGGGACGTTGGGGGCGCCCCCGATCTCGTACGGCTGGTGGACACGCTGGCGACGCATTGTCACCGTGTCCGGCTGCGGCGCGCGAGCGCTCAGCCGTTGGCCTTCTCGTAGGCCTCGCGAATGGACGCGGGAACACGGCCACGGTCATTGACCTCGTAACCGTTCTCCTTCGCCCACGCACGGATCTGAGCGGTGTCCTGGCTGCCGCCGGAAGTGGCGCGCGCCTTTCCACGCCCACCCGAAGCACGGCCACCGGTACGACGGCCACCCTTCACGTAGGGCTCCAGAAGTCCACGCAGCTTGTCCGCATTGGTAGTCGTGAGATCGATCTCGTACGTCTTGCCGTCCAGCGCGAACGTCACGGTCTCGTCCGCCTCGCCGCCGTCGAGGTCGTCGACAAGAAGGACCTGAACCTTCTGTGCCACCGGATTTCCTTTCATCGAAAACGTGAGGGACGGGGGTCCGCGGCGTCCGCCGTTTAGCCGCGCCCTGTTATATGCAGTACTGCAGTACGTCGGAAAGCAAACCGCTTTTCCTGGGAAAACACAAACCCCTGACAGAGACCGGCAGCCCACCCCGGACCGGAAACGTGCGCGTTTCGGACATAGGGAACCCCGGCTAGGCGGGTCGGGCGGAATGGACGGCCACGATCACAGATGCAGAAGCATCCGGCTGTTGCCCAAGGTGTTCGGTTTCACTCGTTCGAGTCCGAGGAACTCCGCGACGCCCTCGTCATAGGAACGCAACAGCTCCGCGTAGACATCGGTGTCGACCGGCGTCTCGCCGATCTCCACGAAGCCGTGCTTGCCGAAGAAGTCCACTTCGAAGGTCAGGCAGAAAACGCGGCGAACCCCGAGCCAGCGTGCGGTGTGGAGCAACTTCTCCAACAACTGGTGACCGACGCCGGCGCCCTTGAGCCCGGGCTTCACCGCGAGAGTGCGGACTTCCGCCAGGTCTTCCCACATGACATGCAGGGCGCCGCAGCCGACCACCTCGGCGTTGTCGTCGCGTTCGGCCACCCAGAACTCCTGGATGTCCTCGTAAAGCGTCACCGTCGCTTTGTCGAGCAGGATGCCGCCGCGGACGTAGGCGTCAAGGAGACGGCGGACGGCTGGGACATCGCCGGTCCGGGCCCGCCGGACGGTGATGGCTTTAGCGGTGACTTCGGGGTTCTCGGCGGAGGGACTCTCTGCGGACATGCGCCGGACGCTATCGCCCGTCGGCCTCCGTTGCCGAGGCGGGGTTCTCCCCCGTAGTCGCGGTACTTGCCGTAGTCGCCGTACTCCCTGCGCTCCCGGCACTGTCCCCAGTGGCGGGTTCGGCGGTTTCGGGACCTTGGACCATGCGTACGGCGTCGCGCAGCGCGTGTCGCTGTTCGTCGCTCATCATCCCGAAGAAGGCGACGAGAGCGGCTGCGGGGTTGTCGCTCTGCGCCCAGGCGTCGTTCATCAGGGCGGCGGCGTAGGCGGCCCGGGTGGAGACCGCCTCATATCGATAGGCCCGGCCTTCCGCTTCACGGCGCACCCAGCCCTTCTGATGGAGATTGTCCAAAACGGTCATCACCGTGGTGTACGCGATGGACCGTTCCTGCTGAAGGTCTTCCAGGACTTCTCGAACGGTCACCGGGCGGTTCCACTTCCACACCCGCGTCATGACCGCGTCTTCGAGTTCTCCCAATGGGCGAGGCACAGCTCAGAACAATAGTGGGAGATCTCGCCGATCGCGTGTCGGACGTGCACTTTCATCAACAAACAGGAACAAAAAGGGCGTGCGGGCCCCGAAAGGAGCCGCACGCCCTGGATGGCCGCGGAAGCGTCGTGACCCGGTCAGGCGTCGGGGCTCGCGGAGGCCTGGCGGGTGCCCTCCGCGCGCGCGAGGGCGGCGTCGACGACCGCGTCCTCCTTGGCCTTGTTGGCCCCGCCCTGGGTCTTCACGATCACCCTGATCACACCGATGAAGAACACGGCCATGACGACGGGGGGCACGAGCGCGGAGACGTAGTCCATGGATCCAGGGTAGCCAGGGAGGAACGGGACATCCGGGCGGGGTCGCCCGGCGACGGCACTCGTCTCAGCCTGCGGCCAGCCGCTGCTGGTCAGGGGTGGCGGGCGGCGGGGTCGGCTTGCGGCGCGGGAAGACCTCGCCCGGCGTCGGGATGGGCCGGCGGGCGGGCTCCGGGGCGGGCGGCCCGGCGGGACGGGGGCCGGGGCCGGGGCCGGGCGCAGGCGCGGGTGGCGCCGGCTTCTCGGCGGGTTTCTTCCTGGGCTCCTCTCCCGGACGCTCGCCCGCGTCCTCGGCCATCGCGGAGAGGCGGGCGCAGCCTTCGGCGGAGCGGCCCCCAGGAAGGGCCAGGAGGCGCGTACGGGACGCCGGGACGGCGGGAGCGGGCACTGAGAGCCTGCGGGCCGTACGGCGGGCCAGGCGGACGCGTACGTCCTGTTCGGCGAGCGTCTGGCAGCGGTCCAGCAGGACGGCGGCCGCGGGATTGCCGCGCAGGGCGCGAAGCGCGGCGAGGTCGTCGACGTCGGGCCGGTAGCCGGCGGCCAGGACCTCCTCCAGGAGCGTGAGGTAGCCGGCTGCCGTGCCGGGGAGGGCGGCGCGGTACCGGGCGAGGTCGGCCACCAGGAAGGCCCGCAGCCGGGCGGCCTCGCGCATCGCCTCGTCGAGGGACTCGGCGAGGCGATGGCAGTCCTGGACGTCCTCGGCGGAGACGGGGCCGGGGTGGAGGGCGAGGGCGAGGGCGCGGCGGAGCACACGCAGCTCCTCCGCGCCAAACGCCATGCCGCCGCGGGATCCGTAGGGCGTGGGCATGTCGCGACGATACGCGCTAATCAGACAAATTCGACATAAACGGCGGGTGTGGCGCGCCCCAATCCGACGGAATCCGCCCTGGTGGTGGCTTACATACGCGAGACGTTGCGCTCGTACACCAGCCGCAGCCCGATCAGCGTCAGCCACGGCTCGTGTTCGTCGATCACCGAGGACTCGCCGAGCACCGTCGGCGCCAGCCCGCCCGTGGCGATCACCGTCACGTCGTCCGGGTCGTCCGCCAGCTCGCGGGCCATCCGGGTCACCACTCCGTCCACCTGGCCGGCGAACCCGTAGAGGATGCCGGACTGCATCGCCTCGACCGTGTTCTTGCCGATCACGCTCCGGGGTCTGGCCAGCTCGATCTTGCGCAGCTGTGCGGCCTTGACGCCCAGGGCCTCGACGGAGATCTCGATGCCCGGGGCGATGACGCCGCCGACGTATTCCCCGCGCGCGGAGACCGCGTCGAACGTCGTCGCCGTTCCGAAGTCGACGACGATCGCCGGGCCGCCGTAGAGCTCGTTGGCCGCGACCGCGTTGATGATGCGGTCGGCGCCGACCTCCTTGGGGTTGTCGAAAAGGATCGGCACGCCCGTCTTCACGCCGGGTTCGACGAGCACCGCGGGGACGTCGCCGTAGTAGCGCCGCGTCACCTCGCGCAGCTCGTGCAGCACGGAGGGCACGGTGGCGCAGATCGCGATCCCGTCGATGCCGTCGCCCAGATCGTCCCCGAGGAGCGGGTGCATGCCCATCAGGCCCTGCAGGAGTACGGCGAGCTCGTCCGCGGTGCGGCGGGCGTCGGTGGAGATCCGCCAGTGCTCGACGATGTCCTCACCGTCGAACAGGCCGAGCACGGTGTGCGTGTTGCCCACATCGATCGTCAGCAGCATGGCCGTTCCCCGTTCCTACTCCGCCGCTCGCAGATCCAGACCGATGTCCAGGATCGGCGAGGAGTGCGTCAGGGCGCCCACGGCGAGGAAGTCGACGCCGGTGTCGGCGTACGCCTTGGCGTTCTCCAGGGTGAGCCGGCCCGACGCCTCCAGCAGCGCGCGTCCGCCGACGATGCCGACGGCCTCGGCGCACTCGCCGGGCGTGAAGTTGTCCAGCAGGATCAGATCCGCTCCGGCCTCGACGACCTCGCGCAACTGGTGCAGGGTGTCGACCTCGACCTCGATCGGCACGTCCGGGAAGGCCTCCCGTACGGCCTCGAAGGCGCGGGCCACGCCGCCGGCGGCGACCACGTGGTTGTCCTTGACCAGGGCCGCGTCCGACAGCGACATGCGGTGGTTGACGCCTCCGCCGCAGCGGACGGCGAACTTCTCCAGGGCGCGCAGGCCCGGCGTCGTCTTCCGGGTGTCACGCACGCGTGCCTTGGTGCCCTCCAGGACGTCCGCCCACGCGCGCGTGGCGGTCGCGATGCCGGACAGGCGGCACAGCAGGTTGAGCGCGCTGCGCTCGGCGGTGAGGAGGTCACGCGTGCGCGTGGTGACCGACAGCAGCTTCTGGCCGGCCTCCACCCGGTCGCCGTCCTCGACGTGCCGCTCGACCTCGAACTCGTCCGAGCAGACGACCGAGACGACCGCCTCGGCGATCCTGAGGCCCGCGACCACGCCCGTCTCGCGCGCGGTGAAGTCGGCGGTGGCGACCGCGTCCTCGGGGATGGTCGCGACCGTCGTCACGTCGACACCGTGGTCCAGGTCCTCCTGGATGGCGACGTTGGCGATGTCCTCGACCTCGACGGGGTCGAGTCCGGCGTCGGCCAGGAGCTGGGCGAGCGCGGGGTCGAGCCCGCACTCCAGGTATTCCTCGTCGGCGAACCCGGCGTCGGCGCCACAGGCACAGCCGTCGCCGCAGCCGCCGCTCTGGGCGAGGGGAAGGTCGGGGGTGCTCACTTCTGTCACTGCTCCTGGGGACGGTGCTCCGGCTGGTGCTGCCGGGTCGGGGGGAAGTCTGCGGTATCGGTGGTGTGTACGGCGAGCGTGCGGTCCGGATTCAGCCGGACGACGATGTGACGGCGCCAGTTCGCGTCGTCGCGATCGGCGTGGTCCTCACGCCAGTGGCAGCCGCGCGTCTCCTCGCGCTGCCGGGCGGCGGCGACGAGGACGCGCGCGACGCACAGGAGGTTGGTGGCCTCCCAGGTGTCGACGCCGGGCTCGGCCGTCTTGCCGTTCTCGTCGAGGGCGTCGCGGGCCTCGCTGTGCAGCCTGTGAAGGTGGTCGGCGGCCTTCTCCAGGGACTCTGCGGAGCGCAGGACGCCCGCGCCGTCGGTCATGATCCGCTGGATGGCGAACCGGGCCTCGGGGGCCAGCAGCGGGTGCGCGGGCTTCTCCGGGCGCTCGACGGGCGCCGGCACGCGCGCGTCGAGGCCGTCGTCCGCCTGGCTCGCGGCGATGTCGGCGACGATGCGCTCGGCGTAGACGAGGCCCTCGAGGAGCGAGTTCGACGCGAGCCGGTTCGCGCCGTGCACGCCGGTGCAGGCGACCTCCCCGCACGCGTAGAGGCCCGGCACGGTCGTGCGGCCGTGGGAGTCGGTGCGCACGCCTCCGGAGGCGTAGTGGGCGGCCGGGGCGACCGGGACGGGCTCGGTGACCGGGTCGATGCCGTGCGCCCGGCAGGCGGCGAGGATCGTCGGGAAGCGGTGCTCCCACATGTCGGCGCCGAAGTGCCGGGCGTCGAGGAACATGTGCTCGGCGTCCTGCTCCTGCATACGGCGCATGATGCCCTTGGCGACGATGTCCCGGGGCGCGAGTTCGGCGAGTTCGTGCTGTCCGACCATGAAGCGCACGCCGTCGGCGTCCACCAGGTGGGCGCCCTCACCGCGCACGGCCTCCGAGACGAGGGGCTGCTGGCCCTCCGCGTCGGCGCCGAGGAACAGCACGGTCGGGTGGAACTGGACGAACTCCAGGTCGGAGACCTCCGCGCCCGCGCGCAGGGCCAGCGCCACGCCGTCGCCGGTGGACACCGACGGGTTGGTGGTGGCGGAGAACACCTGCCCCATGCCGCCGGTCGCCAGGACGACCGCTGGGGCGTGCACGGCGCCCACGCCGTCGTGCTGCCCCTCGCCCATGACGTGCAGGGTGACGCCCGCGGTGCGGCCGTCGGCGTCCGTGAGCAGGTCCAGCACGAGCGCGTTCTCGATCGTGCGCAAGCCACGCGCGCGTACCGCTTCGACGAGCGCGCGGGAGATCTCCGCGCCGGTCGCGTCGCCGCCCGCGTGCGCGATACGGCGGCGGTGGTGGCCGCCCTCGCGGGTGAGCTCCAGGCCGCCTTCCTCGGACTCGTCGAAGTGGGCGCCGGTCTCGATCAGCCGGCGCACGGCGTCGGGGCCCTCGGTGACGAGGATCCGTACCGCGTCCTCGTCGCACAGGCCCGCGCCCGCCACCAACGTGTCGTCCAGGTGCTGTTCGGGTGTGTCGCCCTCGCCGAGGGCCGCGGCTATGCCGCCCTGCGCCCAGCGGGTGGAGCCGTCGTCGAGGCGGGCCTTGGTGACGACGACCGTCTTCAGGCCTGCGGCCTCGCAGCGCAGGGCCGCGGTCAGGCCGGCGACGCCGGAGCCGACGACGACGACGTCCGCGGCGATGCTCCACCCGGGTGCGGGCGCGTGCAATCGTATGCCTGTGCTGGTCACGAGGCGGCTCCGAAGGTGAGGGGGAGGTTGTCGATCAGCCGGGTCGTGCCGACCCGGGCGGCGACGGCGAGGACTGCCTCGCCGGTGAAGTCGTCCTCGATCTCGGTGAAGTCGGACGGGTCGACGAGCGCGAGGTAGTCCAGTTGCAGCGGCGGGTCGAGCCGGGCGGCGTCGTCGAGGACCATGCGGGCGGCCGCGCGGACGGCCGCGGGGTTGCCGGGTGTGGCCTTGGCGACGGCGTGCGCGTTGGCGGCCGCGCGGGACTCCCCTATGGCGCTGAGCGCCTCGGCACGCGCCTGCGTGGCGGGCACCTCACGCGCGCGTGCCCGCAGCGCCTCCTGCGCGGCGTGCCGGTCACCGCCCGCGAACAGGGCCTGGGAGAGCGCGAGCGCGGTGCGCCGCTCCTTGGCGGACAGATAGCGGTTGCGGCTGGACAGGGCCAGCCCGTCGTCCTCGCGCACGGTGGGCACGGCGACGATCTCCACACCGAAGTTCAGGTCCCGCACCATGCGGCGGATCAGGGCGAGCTGCTGGGCGTCCTTCTGCCCGAACAGGGCCACGTCGGGCCGGGTGAGGTGCAGCAGCTTGGCGACGACGGTGAGCATGCCGTCGAAGTGCCCGGGGCGCGAACTGCCCTCCAGGCGCTCCCCCATGGGGCCCGCGGTGATGCGGACCTGAGGCTCACCGCCCGGGTAGACCTCGTCCACGGCGGGGGCGAACACGACGTCCGCTCCGGCCTGCTCGGCGATCTTGATGTCGGCGTCCAGGGTGCGCGGGTAGCGGTCGAGGTCTTCGCCCGCGCCGAACTGCAGCGGGTTGACGAAGACCGTCACGACGACCTCGCCGTCCGGCCCGGCGAGCTCGCGGGCGGTGCGCACGAGGGTGGCGTGGCCCTCGTGCAGGGCGCCCATGGTCATCACGACGGCCCGGCGGCCGCCACGCGTGCGTGCGTGCAGTTCGCCGGCGGTGCGGAGCAGGGTGGTGGTCATCCGGCGTCTCCTTCGGTGCCGTGCGGGCCGGGAGTTCCGGGGCTGCCGGGCGTGCCGTGGGCGCCCTCGGCGAGCACGCCGAGGAGGTCCTGGGCGAGTTCGGGCTTGAGGAGGCCGTGGGCGAGTGCGCGGTCCGCGGTCGCGCGGGCCATCGCGAGGTAGCCGGCGACGGTCTGCGGGGCGTGCTCGCGCAGCTCCGCGACGTGCGCGGCGACCGTGCCCGCGTCCCCGCGCGCGACGGGGCCGGTGAGCGCCCCGTCGCCGGAGCGCAGCGCGTTGTCGAGGGCGGCGCCGAGGAGCGGGCCGAGCATCCGGTCGGGGGCGTCGACGCCGGCCGCGCGCAGCAGCTCCATGGACTGGGCGACCAGGGTGACCAGGTGGTTGGCGCCCAGGGCGAGGGCCGCGTGGTAGAGCGGCCGGCGTTCCTCGGCGATCCACTCCGGCTCGCCGCCCATCTCGATCACGAGGGCCTCCGCGGCCAGCCGCAGCTCGTCGGGCGCGGTGACGCCGAAGGAGCAGCCGGCCAGGCGCTGGACGTCCACGGGTGTGCCGGTGAACGTCATCGCCGGGTGCAGCGCGAGCGGCAGCGCGCCCGCGCGCAGGGCGGGGTCGAGGACCTTCGCGCCGTACCGCCCGGAGGTGTGCACGAGCAGCTGGCCCGGCCGTACGGCGCCGGTCTCGGCGAGGCCCTCCACGAGGCCGGGCAGGGTGTCGTCGGGGACGGTCAGCAGCACCAGGTCGGAGCGCTGGAGGACCTCGGCGGGCGGGACGAGGGGCACGTCGGGCAACAGGAGCGCGGCGCGCCGCCTGGAGGCGTCGGAGACGCCGGAGACGGCGACCGGGCGGTGCCCGGCGAGCTGGAGGGAGGCGGCCAGGGCAGGACCCACCCGGCCGGCACCGACCACGCCCACGGCGAGCCGCGCGGGGCGGTCCCTGGGGTCTGGCTGTTGGGCTGTACTCACGCGACGACGGCCTTCCGTTCCAGTCCGCTCCGGGTACCGGACGATTTCTCGTCATGTTAACGCGATCGGTTCGAGGGGCGTCCGGTTGTCCACAGGCTGTGGGCTTTCCCACCCGCCTCCCACCGGCCTCCGACCCGCCTCCCACCGGCTTCCGACCCGCTTGCCCACTGTTTCTCCGCTGTGTCCCCGGCTCTTTCCCGCTGCGTCCCCGGCTTCTTCCCCACTGCGGGGCCGGCTGCTTTCCGGTGCGGGGCCGGGGGCCGTAAATGCGCGTGCCGATGCGAACCGCCACACGGCATCATCCGGGGCATGGCGAACACGGCAGAGCACGACGACGAGAAGACGGCGCGGCAGCGCCTGCGGGAGCGGCGGGCGGTCGCCTTCCGGGAGGCGGAACGCGTCCTGTCGCGCGGCGGCTTCCGGAGCCCGCTGCGGGATCGGCTGGCCCTGCTGCAGGAGGCCGAACACGTCTACGACCTGGACGAACCCGCGGACATCTACGGCGACGGAGTCGTGGAGGCCCTTGAGAGGCGGGTCGCCGGGCTGCTGGGGACGGAGGCCGCGGCGTTCTTCCCGACCGGCACCATGGCTCAGCAGATCGCCCTGCGCTGCTGGGCGGGCCGCACCGGCAACCCCACGGTCGCGCTGCACGCGCTGAGTCATCCCGAGGTATGGGAGCGGGGCGCGTTCACCACCGTCAGCGAGCTGCGCACGGTCCAGGTGACCCGCGAGCCCCGCCTGCCCACGGCCGAGGAGGTCCGCGCCTTCGAGGAGCCCTTCGGGGCGCTGATGCTGGAACTGCCCCTCAGGGACGCCGGTTTCGTACTGCCGTCCTGGGAGGAGCTGACGGAGGTCGTCGAGGCGGCGCGCGAACGCGACGCGGTGGTGCACTTCGACGGCGCGCGCCTGTGGGAGACGACCCACCACTTCGGCCGCCCTCTGCACGAGATAGCGGACCTGGCGGACAGCGTCTATGTGTCGTTCTACAAGTCCCTCGACGGCTTCGGCGGCGCCGCGCTCGCCGGCCCGAAGTCGCTGGTGGAGGAGGCGAAGACCTGGCGGCACCGCTACGGCGGAATGATCTTCCAGCAGTTCCCCACCGTCCTGTCCGCCCTCATCGGCCTGGAGCGGGAGCTGCCCCGGCTGCCGGAATACGTGGCCCACGCGCGCGTGGTGGCCGCCGCACTGCGAGAGGGGTTCGCCGAGGCCGGTGTGCCGTGGGCCCGCGTGCACCCCGAGGTGCCGCACACCCACGAGTTCCAGGTCTGGCTGCCGTACGAGGCGGACGTGCTCGCCGAGGCGGCGGCGCTCCAGGCCGAGGAGACGAAGACGATGCTCTTCGCCACCGCCTGGGAGCGCGGCGGTCCGGGGCTGTCCCTCACCGAGGTCCCCGTCCGCGCCGCCGGCCTCACGTGGACGTCGGACGACGTGAAGGCGGCGGTCGCGGACTTCATGGACCGGGTGGCACGCGTGGCCGAGGAGACCGGCAAGCAGGGGGTCAGCAGGTAGGGGGCAGCAGGTAGGAGGTCAGGCGGGGGTCAGCAGGTAGGGCGCGGGCGCAGTCGGCGGGCCAGGGCCCGCCGCAGCCTTCCGCGCGCGGGACGGCCCGCGAGGACCGCGCGGAACTGCTGGTGGTCGCGCAGTTCGCGCATCACCTGCCAGTCGTGGGCGCCGGGCGCCGGGACGGGAGGCTCCCCGTGCTGCCGGGCGCGGTAGGCGTCGAGGGCGTACTGCTGCGTGATGCTCATGGCCGATGCCTCTTCAGGTCTTCAGGACGTGTCGGGTCTTCAGGACATGTCCGGTCTTCAGGACGTGTCGGGATGTGGAAGGGGAATCCGGAAGGCTCCGCGGCGGCCCCGGTGTCCTCAGGCTGCGCCCGGCCCGCGCCCCGCGTCGCGTCGATTGACGGCGGCCGTCAATCGGGAACCCCGTTGTCAGTGGTGGGGTGCACCATGAGGGCATGGGCGTGAACATCGACATCGCGGGGCTGCGGTCGGAGAGGATCGCCGTCGTTCCTTCGCCCCTGGCCGAGCTCGGTCAGGCGCTGCATGCACTGTCCGAGCCGGGGCACCACCCCGGTCTGCAGGGCTGGGTCACCGGCGTCACCGCCCGGCTCGACCCGCGGCTGGCCGACCGGATGTGCGAGGCCGACTTCCTGTGGCGGACGACGTTCTCGGACCTCTTCCTGCCCTACGCGGGCATCCCGGGCCGCGGCACGCTCCCCGGAGCCACGCTCGCCGAGGAACTCGACCTCCTGGACAAGCTGACGGACGACGAGTTCGTGGACCTCGCCCTGGAGTTCACCTGCGCGCCCGGGTACGACCTGCCGAGCCCCAGCGTCCTCTCCGACCCCGCACTGCAGAGCCGCACCTTCGAACTGGCCGCCTCGCGCGGACCGCGCCAGGTGCGGTTCACCCGGCGGGTGCTCGATGACCCGCCACGCGTGCGTGCCTGGCTGAGGGAGTTCCTGGAGGACTGCGAAGAGGCGTTCTTCGCCGATGTCTGGGCCCGCGTGAGCCACACTCTCGCCGCGGACGCCCGCCACAAGACGGAGCTGCTGCGCCGCAAGGGCCTGGCGGAAGCACTCACCGCGATATCCCCGGCCGTGACGCTGGATGAGCAGGCAGCCCGGATCGTCGTCGACAAACTGGTCGACGGCCGCTGCACCACAGGCGACGGGGGCCTGTTGCTGGTGCCGACGAGTCTCGGCTGGCCGCACCTGGCGGTGCTGCACCGGTACGGCTGGCAGCCGGTGATCCACTACCCGGTCGGTTCGCCGGAGCTGGCGTCACCGCCGTCGGTGGAGCAGCTGACGCTGCGGCTGACCGCGCTGTCCCACCCGGTCCGGATGCGGATCTGCCGCCAACTGGCCCGCAGCGCCTACACCACGACCGAGCTGGCCCAGGTCCACGGTGTGACGGCCCCCGAGATATCCCGGCACCTCGGTGTCCTGAAGAAGGCGGGCCTGCTCACCACGCGCCGGCGCGGCCGGTACGTGCTGCACCAGCTCGACGTGACCGTGGTGGCCCGGCTGGGCAGCGACTTCCTGGAGGGGATACTCCGCTAGTCCTGTCCAGGTGGGCTCGTGGCAGCTCGTGGCAGCCGGGGGCCGTGTCAGCTGAGGGAGCTGTGACAGCCGAGGCCTTCAGCCGGGTGGGCTCAGTGGCCGCCCGCGCGGACGAGCCCCGTCTCATACGCCAGGACCACCACCTGGACCCGGTCGCGCAGTCCCAGCTTGGTGAGGATGCGGCCCACATGGGTCTTGACGGTCGCCTCGGACAGCACCAGCCGGGCCGCGATCTCCCCGTTGGACAGCCCCTGGGCGACCAGCACCATCACCTCGCGCTCCCGCTCCGTGAGCCGCTCCAGCCCCTTGTGCCGGGGTTCCTTGCCGGCACTGGGCAGCATCGGCGCGAACCGGTCGAGGAGCCGACGGGTGGTGGACGGGGCGACCACCGCGTCACCGCTGTGCACGGAGCGGATGGCGGCGAGGAGCTCGCCCGGCGGCACGTCCTTCAGCATGAACCCCGAGGCACCGGCCTTCAGCCCCGAGAACGCGTACTCGTCCAGGTCGAAGGTGGTCAGGATCAGCACCTTCGGCGGGTCGGGCTCCGCGCAGATGCGCCGGGTGGCCTCCACGCCGTCCAGCTTCGGCATACGGACGTCCATCAGCACGACGTCCACCTCAGTGGACCGCACCGCCTGCAAGGCCTCGACCCCGTCGCCCGCCTCCGCCACGACCTCCATGTCCGGCTGGGCGGCGAGCACCATCCGGAACCCGGTGCGCAGCAGCACCTGGTCGTCGACGAGCATCACGCGGATGGTCATGAGGTCCTCTTCCGTGGGTCTTCGCTGGATGGGCGCGAGGGTGGGGGCGTGACAGGTGTCAACAGGGGGCGTGCATCGGCGTCAATGCGCGGGTTTGAGCGGGAGCAGAGCGCTGATGCGGAATCCTCCGCCGGGCCTCGGGCCCGCGTCCAGGGTGCCGCCCACCATGCCGACTCGCTCGCGCATGCCGATCAGGCCATGGCCCGCACCGTCGGTGCCGCCCTCCTCGTACAGCTCGTGCGGGGCGCCCTTGCCGTCGTCCTCGACGAGCAGGCCGAGGCCGTCGTCGAAGTAGACCAGGCGCACGCTCGCGCCCGCGTTCGGTCCGCCGTGCTTGCGCGTGTTCGTCAGCGCCTCCTGCACGATGCGGTACGCCGTCAGCTCTACGCCGCTGGGCAGCGGCCGCGCGGTGCCCTCGACCTTGAAGTCCACCGGCAGACCCGAACCGCGGCACTGCTCGACGAGATCCTCGATCTGCTCGACGTCCGGCTGCGGCACGTACTCGCCGCCCTCCTGGTGCTCGCCGGTGCGCAGCACGCCCAGCAGGCGGCGCATCTCGGCGAGGGCCTGGCGGCCGGTGGAGGAGATCGTCTCCAGGGCCTTCTTCGCCTGGTCGGGCGCCGCGTCGAGGACATAGGCGGCGCCGTCGGCCTGCACCACCATCACCGACACGTTGTGGGCGACGACGTCGTGCAGCTCGCGCGCGATGCGGGCGCGCTCGGCGGCTACCGCGACCTTCGCCTGGGCCGCGCGCTCCTTCTCCAGACGGGTGGCGCGCTCCTCCAGTTGCGCGAAGTACGCGCGACGGGTGCGAATGGAGTCGCCCAGCACCCAGGCGAGGGCGAACGGCACCGTCTGGAAGACGATGACCGCGACCTGGCCCGGCACGCTGGCGTTCTCGTGGGGCCAGCGCACCTGCGCCAGGGTGGCCGCGCTCAGCGCCATCACCAGGGAGAGGCGGGAGGCCCAGCGGGCGCCGATCGCGGCAACCGTGTAGACGATCACCAGCAGGGCGGAGTCGGCCGCCGTGACGCCGACGTTCAGCACCAGCTGAGCCAGTCCGAGCACCGCGGCAAGCACGAGCATCTGCTCGGGCATGCGTCGACGCAACGCGATGACCAGGCACAACAGAAACACGACCGGCACCAGCAGCGCCATGGAGTCGGTGCCGCCGCGGTCTTGTCCCGCGGTTCCGGCAGCCGCGGAGATCCCGAACACGACGAGGGCCCAGAAGCCGTCGACCCAGGTCGGGTGTCTGCGGAGGAAGTCATAGAGGCGCTGCACGTAACCCAGCGTAGGGAAGGCCCATGCGTGCAGGGGTCAACCGGAGGGCCGATCCGGTCCGGGCGCGCGTACTCCGCAAGGTGGATGCCGTGATCACCTGTACGCCTACTCTGACCGGATGGTGGACGAGGTGACCGATCCGGGCGCGTGGCGCGGCTGGCGGGCGGCGACGCAGGCCGCGCTGTACGGCACGGACACGACGGGCGGCTTCTACCGGCGGCCCGAGGGTCCGGCCGGGCACTTCCGCACGTCCGTGCACGCCTCGCCGCTGTTCGCCGGGGCCGTGGCCCGGCTGCTGTGCCTGGTCGACGAGGCGCTGGGCCGTCCCGCCTCGCTCGACTTCGTCGACGTGGCCGCCGGCCGGGGCGAACTGGTCACCGCGGTGCTCGCCGCGCTCCCCGCCGACGTGGCGGCGCGCACGCGCGCGTACGCCGTCGAGGTCGCCGGCCGCCCCGAGGGCCTGGCTCACCGGATCGAGTGGCTGCCCGAGCCTCCACGGCAGGTCACCGGGCTGTTGTTCGCCAACGAATGGCTGGACAACGTGCCCGTGGAGGTCGCGGAGGTCGACGCCGCGGGGGTGGCACGGCTGGTGCTCGTCCGGGGCGACGGGGTCGAACGGCTCGGGGAGCCGGTGTCCGGCGCGGAGGCGGCTTGGCTCGACCGCTGGTGGCCGTGGCCGTCGGCGCGCGAGGAAGGGCTCCGCGCGGAGATCGGGCTGCCGCGGGACACCGCGTGGGCGTCCGCCGTCGGCTGCGTCGTACGGGGGCTCGCGGTGGCGGTGGACTACGCGCACTCGGCGGACGCACGCCCCCCGTTCGGGACGCTCACCGGCTTCCGGGAGGGCCGTGAGACGGCGCCCGTGCCGGACGGGTCCTGCGACATCACGGCCCACGTCGCGCTGGACGCGTGCGCGCAGGCGGGCGAAAGGGGCGCCCGCGCCCGCCTGCTCACCCAGCGCGCGGCGCTGCACGCCCTGGGCGTGACCGGCGCACGCCCCCCGCTCGCGCTCGCCTCCACCGACCCCGCGGCCTACGTGCGCGCCCTCACGAGCGCCGGAGAGGCCGCCGAGCTCACCGCGGCGGGCGGCCTGGGCGACTTCGGGTGGCTCCTCCAGCCGGTTGGAATTCCGGACCCGCTCGCCACCGCGGTGTGATCCCTACTTGTCGATGTCTCCGACCACGAAGAACATCGACCCCAGGATCGCCACCATGTCCGCGACCAGCGTGCCCGGCAGCAGTTCGGTGAGCGCCTGGATGTTGTTGTACGAAGCCGAGCGCAGCTTCAGCCGGTACGGGGTCTTCTCGCCCTTGCTGACGAGGTAGTAGCCGTTGATGCCGAGGGGGTTCTCGGTCCACGCGTACGTGTGCCCCTCGGGTGCCTTGAGGACCTTCGGGAGCCGCTGGTTGATCGGGCCGGGCGGCAGGTCGGCGAGCCGGTCGAGGCAGGCGTCCGCGAGGTCGAGCGCGTTGTGCGTCTGCTCCAGGAGGCACTCGAAGCGCGCGAGGCAGTCGCCCTCGGTCCGGTGCACCACCTTCAGGGTGTCCTGCAGCTCCCCGTACGCGAGATAGGGCTCGTCGCGGCGCAGGTCGAAGTCGACGCCCGAGGCCCGCGCGATGGGCCCGCTCACGCCGTACGCGTGCACGTGCTCCGGCGCGAGGACGCCCACGTCCCGCGTGCGCCCCCGGAAGATCTCGTTGCCGAGCACGAGGTCGTCGAAGACGTCCATACGGGAACGCACCGCGGCGACGGCGCCACGCGCGCGCGTGGACCAGCCGGCCGGGATGTCCTCCTTGAGGCCCCCGACGCGGTTGAACATGTAGTGCATGCGCCCGCCGGAGACCTCCTCCATGACGTTCTGGAGCACCTCGCGCTCGCGGAAGGCGTAGAAGACCGGTGTGATGCCGCCCAGTTCCAGCGGATACGACCCCAGGAACATCAGGTGGTTCAGCACCCGGTTCAGCTCGGCGAGCAGCGTGCGGGTCCACACCGCGCGCGGGGGCACCTCCATGCCGAGCATCCGCTCCACCGCGAGGACCACACCCAGCTCGTTGGAGAACGCCGACAGCCAGTCGTGACGGTTGGCCAGCATGACGATCTGGCGGTAGTCGCGGGCCTCGAACAGCTTCTCCGCACCACGGTGCATGTAACCGATCACCGGCTCCGCGTGCCGGATGCGCTCGCCGTCCAGCACGAGCCGCAGCCGCAGCACACCGTGCGTGGAGGGGTGCTGGGGACCGATGTTGAGCACCATGTCGGTGCTCTCCGCGGCACCGCCGATCCCGACCGTGGTCTCCGTCGTAGGAGTCATGCATCACAGTCTCCCCTACGTACGCTGGCTGCATGGAAACGGGGAGCCCTGGGGGCCTGGAGTGGACGGACAGCGGATCGGCCGGACCCGTGTGGACCGGACTGCCGTCGGGGCTGCTGCGGATGCGGCGACTGTTGCTGGTGGTGTGGCTGGGGCTGGCGGCCGTCGGCATCGGGCTGCCGCTCGGCCTGTTCGCCGGCCCCGCGTGGGCGGCGTTCGCGGTGCTGCCGCTGGCCGGCATCGGCTGGGGGTGGGTGCTGCTCGGCCGCAACTGGCGCTCCTGGCGGTATGCCGAGCGGGCCGACGACCTGCTGATCAGCCGGGGTGTGCTGTGGCGTGAGGAGACCGTCGTGCCCTACGGACGCATGCAGCTCGTGGAGGTCACCTCGGGTCCCGTCGAGCGGCACTTCGGGCTGGCCAGCGTCCAGCTGCACACCGCGGCCGCCGCGACCGACGCGACCATCCCGGGCCTGGACCCGGCCGAGGCGGAGCGGCTGCGCGACCGGCTCACCGAGCTCGGCGAGGCCCGATCGGCGGGACTGTGACGACGCCGGGCGTCGAGGACGACGTCCCGCACACGCCCGACGAGGCGAACGCGTACGGCATATCGGGCGGGCCCGCACCCGGCGCCCGTCCACAGCGGCCCGTCACCGAGCGCAGGCTGCACCCCGTCACGCCGTTCCGGCGGGCGTGGGCGCCGATCGCGGTCCTCGTCGGATGGGCGGTGCACGATCCGAACCAGGCGCAGGAGCAGCTGACCCGGCTCACCACCACGACCCTGCTGATCGCGCTCGCCGTCCTCGTCCCGGCGGCCTCCCTCTACGGCTTTCTGACCTGGTGGTTCACCCACTTCGCGGTGACGGACAGCGAACTGCGCATACGGACCGGCCTGCTGTTCCGGCGCACCGCGCACATCCGGCTGGAACGCATCCAGGCGATCGACGTCAGCCGGCCGCTGCTGGCGCGGATCGCGGGCGTCGCGAAGCTCCGGCTCGATGTGGTCGGCGCCGAGAAGAAGGACGAACTCGCCTTCCTGGGCGAGGAAGAGGCCCGCGTGCTGCGGGCGGAGCTGCTCGCGCGGGCGGCCGGTTTCGCCCCCGAGTCGGCGCACGAAGTGGGCGAGGCGCCCGCGCGCGAGCTGTTGCGCGTTCCGGCGCGCAAGCTGGCGATCTCCCTGCTGCTGACCGGCGCGACCTGGGGCGCGCTGGCCGCCGCGCTCGTCGTACCGCCGGTCCTGTGGCTGGCCACCCACAGCGTGTGGACGGTCCTCGCGACCGGCGTGCCGCTGCTCGGCGCGGCGGGCGCGAGCAGCGTGGGACGGTTCGTCGGCGAGTACGACTGGACCGTGGGCGAGTCCCCGGACGGGCTGCGGATCGACCACGGGCTGCTGGACCGTACGCACGAGACCGTCCCGCCCGGGCGCGTGCAGAGCGTGCGGATCGTCCGGCCGCTGCTGTGGCGGCGGCTCGGCTGGGTGCGCGTCGAGCTGCATGTGGCGGGCTCGGCCAACTCCGTGCTCGTGCCGGTCGCCCCGCGCGAGGCCGCGGAGGCCGTCGTCGCGCGCGTGCTGCCCGGGGTGAGCGTCCCGGCCGAGGAGTCGCTGTCGCGCTCGCCGCGGCGGGCCGGGCGGTGTGTGCCGGTGTGGTGGCGGGGCTACGGGATCGCCGTCACGGACAGCGTGTTCGCCGCCCGGCACGGACTGCTGCGCCGCAGCCTGACGCTCGTGCCGCACGCCAAGGTACAGAGCGTGCGGCTGACACAAGGGCCCTGGCAGCGCCTGTGGCGCCTCGCGGACGTCCATGTGGACACGGGAGCCGGCAAGACCGTCACAGCCCGCCTGCGAGACGCACAGGAGGCCGCGGAGCTGCTCCGCGGCCAGGCCGAACGATCACGGACCGGGCGCCTGGACGCCCGGCCCGACCGGTGGATGGCTTAGGACTGCCCGACAGCGGGTCGTCAGGAGACGGCGCTGCGCAGCCCCTGGAGGTCGATCACCTCGGTCTCGTCGTGGGCGGTCAGGTCGATCACCTGGCCCACGCCGCGCGACGCCTCGTCGACCGGCTTGAACTCCGCCTCGGACTCGGCCTTGTGCAACGCGAGGGCCTCCTGGCCGACGACGTCGGCGAGGTCCTCGTTCTGCACCGACTCCAGCGTGTCGGACGACGACGCGCTCTTCGTGCCGAAGAAGTCGAACCCGCCCTCGGCCGTCGGACGCCGTACGGGCTGCGTGGCCGGTACGACGGCCACGGCGGTCGGCACGGCGAAGTGGCCGGAGGGGCGCTGCACGGGAGCGGCGGGACGGCGGACGAGCGCGGAGCCGACCTCGGCGGCGGGCGCGGGGGCGGCCGGGGCGGGGGCCGGCGACGGCTCGGGCCGCGCGGGCTGCGCCTCGTTCACGCCCTGCGCGCGAGTCACGCCGACCGCACCGGCCGCGTCGTTAGCCTCATGCGCCTCGTTCTCCTCAGTCGCCTCAGTCGCCTCATGGGCCTCGTCTGCCTCGGCAGAGGTCTCTTCCGAGGCGTCCTGCTTCGCCTCGTCGCTCTCCGCGACCTCGTTCCGCGGAGCCGGGATGGCCTCGTCAGCCGTGTGGGGGGCGACCGCGCGCGCGTGCTCGTCGGCCGCCTCGGGCTTCCCCTGCGCCTCGTCCTCCTGCGCGGCCTCCGCCTCGCCACCGCCGGCGGTGACCTCCACGGAGTTTGTCCGCGCGGGCTCCTCCTCGGCGTGGTCCTCGCTCTTCGCGGGCTTGGCGGAGTCGGTGTCGAACCGGGCCAGCGCCACCTGCGCCCGCAGGAACAGCTTCGATCCCTCGGGGGAGAAGACCGCCGGGGCCTTCGGCTCCTCCTCTGCCGACTCCCCGGAGTCCGCCGACTCGACGGACTCGACCACCTCCGGGGTCTCCTCGGCCTTCTCGGCCTTCTCGGCCTTCTCGGCCTTCTCGGCCTTCTCGGCCTCCTGCGCCTCGGTCTCCGTCTCGACGGCGTCCTCGCGCTCGGTGGCCTCGATGTCCCGCGCGGCGGGCGTACCGGTCGGCTCGGCGTCCTGCGCCGTGCGCGCGGCAGGCAGTGCGGGCGAGGGAGCCGCTTCTATCTCGAGCAGACGGCGGCCCTCCAGGGCGCTGGCGCGCTCGGTCTCCGCGGTGGCGTAGCGGCGCAGCAGCGCGGCGTGCTCGTTGCGCAGGCCGGCCAGTTCGGCGCGCTTGGACCGCAGCCGCTGCTCCAGCTTGACGCGCAGCTCACGCGATTCGTCGAGGTCGCTCTCCAGTTCGGCGACGCGTTCCTCGTAGCGCCATTCGTCACCGGCACGCGCGCGCGTGAGGTCGGCGACCTGCTTGCCCGCCTGCATGTCCCAGCGGCGCATCACGACCGCGCCGACGATCGCCGTCGCCGCGGCGGCCGCGGCCAGACCCCGGAGCACCGTCGGCTCCGTGAACACCCAGGGGCCTAGGGCGCAGAGAAGGGAGACGCTTGCGATCGCCGAGGGAGGCAGCAGCCTGTGCAAAGGTGGGGAATGGCGGTGACGTCCACGTGGCATGGCCAGAAACTTACCGCGCGTAGGCGAATGTTGGCGCCCCGCCCCGCAAAAACACGGCCATACCGAAGTCTTCACAGGGCATCGGCAAACAGCGCTGCCGTCGAATTCGACGGGAAGCAAGATCATTTCTGGTCGGAGCCGCCGAAGGGCGCTGTCACGGGCGCCGTCACCGGTCGCCCAGCCGCCCGCTGATCCACTGCAGCACCGGCGGGATCTCCCGCCGCCACGTGTTGAAGTTGTGCCCGCCGCTGTCCAGGACGATCGACGAGATCCGGGTTTTGCCCGTACCCTTCGCCAGCGCTATGAACTTCATCGTGGCCTTGTAGTTGGATTCTCCAACCTTGCTGGTGGTGACGAGCAGCGAGGTATTCGGACCGGGGCGATTCTTCAGATACCAGAGCAAATCCGCCTCGTTGCGCAGCGTCTTGTTTCCGTGGAAGAGATCGCCCGTGGTCGGGTCGCTCGGTGCCTTGTAGTACGCCGAAAGGCCCACACCGGCCGCGTAGACCTCCGGGTGGTGCATCGCCAGCTTCAGGGCGCAGTAGCCGCCCGTGGAGTCGCCGATGATCCCCCAGTTGCCGGGCTTCTTGCCCACCCTGTAGTGGGCCGTCACGGCGTCCGGCAGGTCCTTCGCGAAGAACGACTCGGTCTGCGGCCCGCCCGGGATGTCCACGCACTCCGTGTCCCGCGGCGGCGCGACCGTCGGCCGCAGCATCACCAGGATCATCGGCTGCATCCGCCCGTCCTTGGCGAGCTTCCGCGCGGTGCTCGGGTAGTGCAACTTGTTGACGAGCGCCTCCGCCGTACCGGGGTACCCCGTCAGGATGACGGCCGCGGGGAACGTACGCGTGCGGTACGCCGGGTCGAAGTACTCCGGCGGCAGGTACACGTACGCGGTCGTGGCTATGTGCGTCGTCCTCCCGTTGACGGCGACCTTCTGGACCTGCCCGCCCACCTGCGGCCGCCCGCTGCCCCCGCCGTCCACGCGCCGCGTGTCGACCACCTGCAGCGGTCCCGCCGGGCCCCCTCCCGCCGCATGGTCGACGACCACGCCCTGGTCGGTCTCCTTGCCGAAGAGGTCCGCCCAGCTGGCGTAGAAGCCGAAGGCCTGGTTGGCGGAGAGCCCAACCGACGCGAACAGCGCCAACTGGGTGGCGAGCAGCAGGCCGACGCGGCCGCTGACGGCCAGCCAGCTGCGCCGGGCCAGGCGCGGCCACAGCCACACCGTGCCGACGAACAGCGAGAGGGCGAACAGCACTGACAACAGCAGCACTTTGTTGCTCGTGAGACCCACGGTGGTTTCCTGCCTGCTCTCCGTCGGGGAACACGCCCGTCCCCCCGACTCCTTCGCGAGGGCTTGTCCCAGACTTTCCTTGGCTTTTTCAGTGGCTTTAAGGAGACGAGTGAACCTCTTAGCCCAAGACACCGTCCTAGAGGGCGCAATGTCGCCGGATGCCCGAATCGGCACCGGGTTCAAGGTCTCTCGCGGAACTACGGGATGCGATGTCTGTCACGGAAGATGGGGAAATGTCGGGCGGGGTTCCGCACCGATCAAGCCGGGTGCGGCAGATAGTGCGAGGTCCGCGCCCCGAGTCCGTACCTGCCCTCGTCGGCAGAGCGTGTGCCCTCGTGGGTCTGCTGGACGTCGCCGCGGGTGTCTTCCCGCGGTTCCGGCACAGCCGTATGCACACCTTCGCCGAGGTGCTGCCCGGCTCCTTCGGGCCCTTCGTGGCCGCGCTGTCGCTGAGCGCCGGCGTCCTGCTGCTGCTGCTCGCCCACGGCCTCAAGCGCAGCAAGCGGCGCGCCTGGCGTGCGGCGGTGGTGCTGCTTCCGGCGGGCGCGGTCGCACAGTTCGTGTACCGGCACTCGATCGTCGGCGCGCTCATCTCGGTCGCGCTCCTGGTGCCCCTGCTGGTGCACCGCGACCAGTTCGCTGCGCTGCCCGATCCGCGCAGCCGCTGGCGCGCGCTGGCCAACTTCGTCCTCATGGGAGCCGGCTCCCTCGGTCTGGGGCTGATCATCGTCAGCGTCCACCCCAACCGCATGATCGGCGACCCGAGCCTGGCCGATCGCATTACGCACGTCCTGTACGGCCTCTTCGGCTTCGAGGGCCCGGTCGACTACCAGGGCAACACCTCCTGGACCGTCGCCTTCTCGCTGGGCGCCCTGGGCTGGATCACCGCGGTGACGACGATCTACCTCGCGTTCCGCCCCGAGCACCCGGCGGCGCGCCTGACCGAGGAGGACGAGACCCGCCTGCGCGCCCTGCTGGACAAGCACGGCCGCCGCGACTCCCTCGGCCACTTCGCCCTGCGCCGCGACAAGGCCGTCGTCTTCTCCCCCAGCGGCAAGGCCGCCGTCACCTACCGCGTCGTCTCCGGCGTGATGCTCGCCAGCGGCGACCCCATCGGCGACGTCGAGGCCTGGCCCGGCGCGATCGAACGCTTCATGGACGAGGCCAAGGCCCACTCCTGGACGCCGGCCGTCATGGGCTGCTCCGAGACCGGCGGCGAGGTCTGGACCCGCGAGACGGGTCTGGACGCCCTCGAACTGGGCGACGAGGCGGTGGTGGACGTAGCGGATTTCTCCCTCGCCGGCCGCGCGATGCGCAACGTGCGCCAGATGGTCAAGCGCATCGAACGCGCCGGTTACGAGACCCGCGTACGGCGCGTGGGTGACCTCGGCGAAGCCGAACTCGAGCGCGTCCGCCGCGCCGCCGAGGACTGGCGCGGCACCGACACCGAACGCGGCTTCTCCATGGCCCTGGGCCGCATCGGCGACCCGGGCGACGGCGACTGCCTCATCGCCACCGCCCACAAGGCCGACGAGACCCCCGGCGAATACGGCGACCTGAAGGCGATCCTGCACTTCGTGCCCTGGGGCCCCGACGGCGCCTCTTTGGACCTGATGCGCCGCGACCGCTCCGCCGACCCCGGCATGAACGAGCTGCTCATCGTCGCCGCGCTCCAGGCCGCCCCCAAGTTCGACATCACGCGCGTCTCGCTGAACTTCGCCATGTTCCGCTCGGCCCTCGCCCGCGGCGAGAAGATCGGCGCCGGACCCGTCCTGCGCGCCTGGCGCGGCCTGCTGGTCTTCCTCTCCCGCTGGTTCCAGATCGAGTCCCTGTACAAGTTCAACGCCAAGTTCCAGCCCCGCTGGGAACCCCGCTTCGTCGTCTACCGCAACTCCGGCGACCTCCCCCGCATCGGCTTCGCCGCCATGCAGGCCGAAGGCTTCGTCGATCTCGCCCTCCCCCTGCCGCGTTTCCTGCGCCGCCGCACCACCGCGGCACGCGCGTGTGCGCACACGATGGCGGAGAGAGACGTACGGGCGGCATAGCCGCACGATGGAGGTAACGGGACCCGGGCCCGGGCCGCACCGCGGCCCGGGCCCTTCCTGGGCCTACGCTGAACGTATGAGCAAGCAGAGCGGACGCGGGCGCGTCGACGGCCTTCCGGATTGGGACCGCTGCGCGGTCATGGGGGTCGTCAACGTGACCCCCGACTCCTTCTCCGACGGCGGCCGCTGGTTCGACACGACGGCCGCCGTCAAGCACGGCCTCCAGCTCGTCGCCGAGGGTGCGGACCTGGTCGACGTCGGCGGTGAGTCCACCCGCCCCGGCGCCACCCGCGTCGACGAGGCCGAGGAGCTGCGCCGGGTCGTCCCCGTCGTCCGCGGTCTCGCCTCCGAGGGCGTCGTCGTTTCCGTCGACACGATGCGCGCCTCCGTCGCCGCTCAGGCCCTCGCGGCCGGCGCCGCCCTCGTCAACGACGTCAGCGGTGGCCTCGCCGACCCGGCGATGATCCCGGCCGTGGCGGACGCGGGCGCCCCCTTCGTGGTCATGCACTGGCGCGGCTTCCTGGAGGGCGGCAACGTCAAGGGCGTCTACGCCGACGTCGTCGCCGACGTCGTGGACGAACTGCACGCGCGCGTGGACGCCGTCCTCGCGGGCGGCATCTCCCCGGACCGCATCGTCGTCGACCCGGGCCTCGGCTTCTCCAAGGAGGCCGACCACGACCTCTCGCTGCTGGCCCACCTCGACCGTCTGCGGTCCCTCGGCCACCCGCTGCTCGTCGCCGCCTCCCGCAAGCGTTTCCTCGGCCGCGTCCTCGCCGGCCCCGGGAGCGCGCCGCCGCCCGCGCGCGAGCGCGACGCCGCCACGGCCGCCGTCTCCGCCCTCGTCGCCCAGGCCGGCGCCTGGGCGGTCCGCGTGCACGAGGTACGCGCGACGGCGGACGCGGTACGCGTCGCACGCGCCGTGGAGGAGGCGCGCGAGGCAAGCGACACGCCCGACACGCACAACACTCAGGACGCGCACCCCGACGCCCACCGTCCGCACGGCCCGCACGGCGCAGAAGGAGCCCGGTGAGCGCCCCCCACACCGATGTCGAGCAGGTCGAGGCCGCCAACACCGCCTTCTACGAAGCACTGGAACGGGGCGACTTCGAAGGGGTGTCCTCGCTCTGGCTCGCCCCGGCCGACCTGGGCGTGGACGAGACCTACCACGACCCGGCGGACGTCGGCGTGATCTCCTGCGTGCACCCCGGCTGGCCCGTGCTGACCGGCCGCGGCGAGGTCCTCAGGTCGTACGCGCTGATCATGGCGAACACCGACTACATCCAGTTCTTCCTCACCGATGTGCATGTCTCCGTCACCGGCGACACCGCGGTCGTGACCTGCACCGAGAACATCCTCAGCGGCGGCCCCGCGCCGGAGGCCGGCGAGGAGCTCGGGCCGCTCGTCGGCCAGCTGGTGGTCGCCACGAACGTGTTCCGCCGCACGTCCGACGGCTGGAAGCTGTGGTCGCACCACGGATCTCCGGTGCTGGCCGAAAACGACGAGCCCGAGGACTCCGAGGACGAGGACACCCCCTCCTGAACGGGTAGAGGACCCACAGGAACCAAGAAGTGGTTGGAATCACGAACCCATGGGTAGGCGCGGCTACCGACGTGTGAGCCGCCGGGCGCCCCAAGGAAAACACCCGGTGAACACTCCTGGCTCCGACCCGGGCCACCGCGGCCGGGGCCAGGGTCTGTCAGTGCTCGCAGGTAGATTCGTTCGAGGGCCGGGGCGTTGCCCGCACCCGGTACGCACCGGCCGAACCGACGACTGCAGGAGGATTCGCGTGGATCGTGTCGCGCTGCGCGGCCTGAAGGCCCGCGGGTACCACGGCGTGTTCCCCAAGGAACGCGAGGAGGGCCAGACCTTCATCGTGGACCTCGTCCTGGGCCTGGACACCCGACCGGCCGCCGCCGACGACGACCTGGCGAAGACCGTGCACTACGGCATCGTGGCGGAGGAGGTCGTGGCCGTCGTCCAGGGCGACCCCGTCGACCTCATCGAGACGCTCGCCGAGCGCATCGCCCAGGCCTGCCTGAAGCACGAAGGGGTCCAGGAGGTCGAGGTCTGCGTCCACAAACCGGACGCCCCGATCACCGTCCCCTTCGACGACGTGACCGTCACCATCACCCGGAGCCGTGCATGACCGCGTTCTTCACCGGGGGTCAGAGCGACCCGACCGTACAGCCGGTACCCGCCTCCGTCGTCGAGAAGGTCGACGCCGCCGACACCACGCTGCACAACCCGCAACGGGCCGTGATCTCCCTCGGCGCCAACCTCGGCAACCGTCTGGAGACCCTCCAGGGCGCCATCGACGCCCTGGAGGACACCCCGGGCGTCCGCATCAAGGCCGTCTCCCCGGTGTACGAGACCGACCCGTGGGGCGTGGAGCCCGGCAGTCAGCCGTCGTACTTCAACGCGGTGATCCTGCTGAAGACGACCTTGCCGCCGTCCTCGCTCCTGGAGCGGGCGCACGCCGTCGAGGAGGCCTTCCACCGGGTGCGGGACGAGCGCTGGGGTGCCCGCACCCTCGACGTCGACATCGTCGCGTACGCCGACGTCGTCGACGACGACCCGACCCTCACGCTCCCCCACCCCCGCGCCCACGAACGCGCCTTCGTCCTCGCCCCCTGGCACGACGTGGAGCCCGGGGCCCAACTCCCCGGGCGCGGCGCGGTCGCCGACCTCCTCGACGCCGTCACCCGCGAGGGCATCGCGGCCCGCAAGGACCTGGAACTCCAGCTGCCCGAGTAGTCGTTAAGGTCAGGAAGACCACTGCCCGCGTGCTGTCCGCGCCCGCGGGCTCGGGGGAGCTGAAGGGACACCGTGAGAGAGCTGCGCATCAGGGTGCTGGCCGGCGTGTTCGTCGTCGCCGCGATCCTGTCCTGGGCGGGTGCCCGCCTCTGGAACTCGATCGGGACCCTACCCAGCGTCCCGCTGGCCGCCCCCATCGTGCTCGCCCTGATCGCCGTGGTCCTGCTCGCGACGGCGTTCTCGCTGCGCGGGCGTCTCAAGGCCCAGCGTGAGCGGCGCCCCGAGGCCAAGGGAGTCGACCCCTTGATGGCGGCCCGTGCCGTCGTCTTCGGTCAGGCCAGCGCTCTGGTGGCCGCCCTGGTCTCCGGCATGTACGGAGGCACGGGCGTCTTTCTCCTGGAGTCCCTCGACATCCCGGCCCGTCGCGATCAGGCCATCTACGCGGGCTTCTCGGTCCTGGCGGGCATCGCGGTCATAGCGGCGGCCATCTTCCTGGAACGCGTCTGCAGGCTCCCCGAGGACGACGACCACCAAAACGGCGCAGCGTCGACGGCGTGACGCCGCGCGTGCCCACGCAGGCGGAACAGGCGGGGCAGGCTGGCGTCAGTCCGCCATGATCAGGCTCATCGCCTCGTTGCGCGTCGCCGCGTCCCGCAACTGCCCGCGGACCGCCGAGGTGATGGTCTTGGCACCGGGCTTGCGAATACCCCGCATGGACATGCACATGTGCTCGCACTCGATGACGACGATCACACCGCGCGGCTCCAGGATCCCCATCAGGGAGTCGGCGATCTGCGTGGTGAGACGTTCCTGCACCTGCGGCCGACGAGCGTAGACGTCCACGAGGCGGGCCAGCTTCGACAGGCCGGTGATCTTCCCGCTGGTGGAGGGGATGTAACCGACGTGGGCGACGCCTCTGAACGGCACCAGATGGTGTTCACAGGTGCTGAACACTTCGATGTCCTTCACGAGCACCATCTCGTCGTGCCCGAGGTCGAACGTCGTGGTCAAAACGTCCTCGGGCTGCTGCCACAGCCCCGCGAATATCTCCTTGTACGCCCGCGCCACCCGCCCCGGCGTCTCGCGGAGGCCCTCACGGTCCGGGTCCTCGCCGACCGCGATCAGCAGTTCGCGTACGGCGTTCTCGGCGCGCTTCTCGTCGAACTCGCCGATGGAGCCTTCACCGTCCAGCGTCACGGGGTCGGTCATCTGGTGCCTCGTTCCTGTGCGGGTTCGCGCGTGTGGGGCACGCGCCTCATCTGCGGGCATAGAGCATCGGTCATACGAAATGCCGCGCCCCCCAGGCTAGGTCCTGGGGGGCGCGGCATCCATTCCGGGCCTGGTGGGGCTCCCGGAGCCGGGTCAGCTCTCCGGACGGTCCTCCGGGGCGGGCTCGGCCACCGGGCTGGACTCCACCGCGGTGGACTTGGCGGTGGAGATCGCCGGCGTCGCGCCGTTGGCGCCGTTCGTCAGTGCGAGCTCCTTGGGGGAGAGCACCGGCGGACGGGTGGAAGGCGTGCGCCGCGAGGAGCCGGTCCAGGCGGGCCGTGCCGGGCGCTTGACGATGGCCGAGAAGATCTCGGCGATCTGCTCCTTGCCCAGCGTCTCCTTCTCCAGCAGCTGAAGCACCAGGTTGTCGAGGACGTCGCGGTTCTCGACCAGGATCTCCCAGGCCTCGTTGTGCGCGTTCTCGATGAGCTTCTTGACTTCCTCGTCCACCAGGGCGGCGACCTCTTCCGAGTAGTCGCGCTGGTGAGCCATCTCACGGCCGAGGAACGGCTCGGTGTTGTCGCCGCCGAACTTGATGGCGCCCAGACGCTCGGTCATGCCGTACTGGGTGACCATCGCCCGCGCGGTCGCCGTGGCCTTCTCGATGTCGTTCGCGGCGCCCGTGGTCGGGTCGTGGAAGACGAGCTCCTCCGCCGCTCGGCCGCCCAGCATGTAGGCCAGCTGGTCGAGCATCTCGTTGCGGGTGGTGGAGTACTTGTCCTCGTCCGGGAGCACCATCGTGTAGCCGAGGGCACGGCCGCGGGACAGGATGGTGATCTTGTGGACCGGGTCGGAGTTCGGCGAAGCCGCCGCGACCAGGGCGTGACCGCCCTCGTGGTACGCGGTGATCTTCTTCTCCTTGTCCGACATGATCCGGGTCCGCTTCTGCGGGCCCGCGACCACACGGTCGATCGCCTCGTCCAGCATGTGGTTGTCGATCAGCTTCAGGTCCGAGCGGGCCGTCAGCAGCGCGGCCTCGTTCAGCACGTTGGCGAGATCGGCACCCGTGAAGCCGGGGGTGCGGCGGGCGACGGCGGACAGGTCGACGTCGGGCGCGACCGGCTTGCCCTTCTGGTGAACCTTGAGGATCTCCAGACGGCCCTGCATGTCCGGGCGGTCGACCGCGATCTGGCGGTCGAAGCGGCCGGGGCGCAGAAGGGCCGGGTCGAGGATGTCGGGCCGGTTCGTCGCGGCGATGAGGATCACACCGCCCTTGACGTCGAAGCCGTCCATTTCGACGAGCAGCTGGTTCAGCGTCTGCTCGCGCTCGTCGTGACCGCCGCCGAGGCCGGCGCCGCGGTGGCGGCCGACCGCGTCGATCTCGTCGACGAAGACGATCGCCGGGGCGTTCGCCTTGGCCTGCTCGAAGAGGTCACGGACTCGGGAGGCACCGACACCGACGAACATCTCGACGAAGTCGGAACCGGAGATCGAGTAGAAGGGGACGCCCGCCTCGCCGGCGACGGCGCGCGCGAGCAGGGTCTTGCCGGTGCCGGGAGGCCCGTACAGGAGCACGCCCTTGGGGATCTTGGCGCCGACGGCCTGGAACTTCGCCGGTTCCTGGAGGAACTCCTTGATCTCGTGGAGTTCCTCGACGGCCTCGTCCGAGCCGGCGACGTCGGCGAACGTCGTCTTCGGGGTGTCCTTGGTGATGAGCTTGGCCTTGGACTTCCCGAAGTTCATGACCCGGGAGCCGCCGCCCTGCATCTGATTCATCAGGAACAGGAACACGACCACGATGAGAACAAAGGGGAGCAGGGACAGCAGGATCCCGACGAAGGCGTTCTGCTTCGTCGGCGAGACCGTGTAGCCGTCCGGAATCTGCTTGTCCTGGTATTTGGTCTGCAGCGTGTTGGCGATGGTCACGCCCTGATCGCCGATATAGCTCGCCTGGATCTTCGAGCTGCCCTCGATCTTTGTGCCGTCCTTGAGCGTGGCCTTGATGGTCTGCTCGTCACCGGTGGTGAGCTTGGCCGACTCGACCTTGTTGTCGTTGATCGCTGCAATGACCTGGCCTGTGTCCACCGTCTTGTAGCCGCCGGACGAGCCGACGACCTGCATCAACACGACCACGGCAAGGACGGCCAGCACGATCCACATGACCGGCCCACGGAAGTATCGCTTCACGTCCATCCATACGGAGCGGTGTCGCCCCGTCCCTCCTGCCATAGTGAGTTTGATAAGACAGTTCTTCTGACGGTACCCCAGCTTTGTCGCGCGAAGCCGCACGGGACGGCTGGCGCACCCGTCTGCATGCTCCAACGGCGAGAGGGCCGCAGGGGTTCCCGATCTTCGTACGGGGCTTGGGCCCTTCGGGTTCAGCCGCCGTAGACGTGGGGCGCGAGCGTACCGACGAACGGGAGGTTGCGGTACTTCTCGGCGTAGTCGAGGCCGTAGCCGACGACGAACTCGTTGGGGATGTCGAAGCCGACCCACTGCACGTCGATGGCGACCTTGGCGGCCTCGGGCTTGCGCAGCAGCGTGCACACCTTCAGGGAGGCGGGCTCGCGCGAGCCGAGGTTGGACAGCAGCCAGGACAGGGTCAGGCCGGAGTCGATGATGTCCTCGACGATCAGGACGTGTTTGCCCTTGATGTCGGTGTCGAGGTCCTTGAGGATCCGCACCACACCGGAGGACTGGGTGCCCGCGCCGTAGGACGACACGGCCATCCAGTCCATGGTGACGGGGGTGGACAGCGCTCGGGCGAGGTCGGCCATGACCATCACGGCGCCCTTGAGGACGCCGACGATGAGCAGGTCCTTGCCCGCGTACTCCGCGTCGATCTTCGCGGCCAGCTCGGCCAGCTTCGCGTCGATCTCTTCCTTGGTGATGAGCACCTCTTTGAGGTCGGTGCCCATGTCTTTCGCGTCCACCCGCATCACTTTCGGTTGTCCCACCGGCCACCGGGACCGCCCACGACCACGTAAGCGGTCCTGCCGGAGGGCCCGGATTCAGCCTTGCCGAATCACCAGTCTGCCACCCTGGCGCTGGGCGACGACTTTGCCGGGGAGATTGATGACTCCCTGGCCGCGCCAACCGGTGATCAGCCGGTCGACCTCCTCGATGTGCCGGGCGAAGAGGGAACCGGCTGGGGCGCCCGCCTCGATGGCGGCACGCCGCAGGATCCGGCGGCGTACGGCGGGCGGCAGCGCGTAGAGCTTGGCGCACTCCAGGAGGCCGGCTGCGTCCCGTACGGAGGACTCGGCCTGGCCGGCCCAGGCGTCGAGGGCGTCGGCGTCGTCGCGGGAGAGCTGGGCCGTACGGGCGAGGGCTTCGACGACGCCCTTGCCGAGGGCTTTCTCCAGGGCGGGCAGGCCCTCGTGGCGCAGCCGGGAGCGGGTGTAGGCCGGGTCGGCGTTGTGGGGGTCGTCCCAGACGGGCAGGGACTGGACCATGCAGGCCTTGCGGGCGGTCTGCCGGTCGAGCTGGAGGAAGGGGCGGCGGTAGCGGCCGCCGGCCCCCGAGACCGCGGCCATGCCGGACAGGGAGCGGATGCCGGAGCCGCGCGCGAGGCCGAGGAGGACTGTTTCGGCCTGGTCGTCGCGGGTGTGGCCGAGGAGGATCGCGGCGGCGCCGTGGCGTTCGGCCGCGGCGTCCAGGGCGGTGTAGCGCGCGTCGCGGGCGGCGGCCTCGGGGCCGCCTGCGCGGCCGACGGACACGGCGGTGGACTCGACCGGATCGAGGCCGAGTTCACGCAGTCGCAGGACGACTTCCTCGGCGCGCAGGTCGGAGCCGGGCTGCAGGCCGTGGTCCACGGTGACGCCGCCGGCGCGGATGCCGAGCCGGGGGGCCTCGAAGGCGAGGGCGGAGGCGAGCGCCATGGAGTCGGCGCCGCCGGAGCACGCCACGAGCACGAGCGGCGACGGCGGGCGCTCGTGCGGGCTTGCCTCGGGGGCGGGGTGGTCGTTGAGGATGTCGTGAAGGACGCGGCGGACCGCCAGGCGTATCGCCGCGACCGCAGGATGGGGACCCATTGTCCGGTTCCCTTCATGAAGTTTTCGGGGGTGAACCCGAGGATCGGTCACTCAGAGTGTGTAGATGGTGACAGAACCGGGCCGTTCCCTGAGCATTGCACGCCTACCGAGGGCTCACGGTCCCTCGGACGGGTGATTGAAGGGGCGTTCGCCTGCCGACGGCCGGATTCGGTTCACCACCTGTGTCCGGGGTTCACGACTCGGCCTTGCGGTGCACCCGCGCGACCCAGTCCGCCGGTTTGGCGATCTCGGCCTTGGTCGGAAGTGTGTTCGGGGAGGTCCATACGCGGTTGAAGCCGTCCATGCCGACCTGGTCGACGACGGCCCGGACGAAGCGTTCGCCGTCCCGGTACTGCTTGAGTTTGGCGTCCAGGCCCAGCAGTTTGCGCAGGGCGAGGTCCAGCCGGGAGGCGCCCTTGGCGCGGCGCTGCTGGAACTTCTCGCGGATCTCGGCGACCGTCGACACGACTTCCGGTCCGACTCCGTCCATGACGAAGTCGGCGTGACCCTCCAGGAGGGACATCACGGCGGTGAGGCGGGCGAGGATCTCACGCTGCGCGGGCGTCTGCACGAGTTCGACCAGGGAACGCCCGCCGTCGTCCTCCTCGCCCTCGGGTCGGCCGCCCGCGAGCGACTGGGCGGCTTCCCGGACGCGCTCCAGGAAGGTCATGGGGTCGACGTCGGTCTCGCCCAAGAACGACTGGATTTCGCCCTCCAGGTGGTCGCGCAGCCAGGGCACGGCGGAGAACTGGGTGCGGTGCGTCTCCTCGTGGAGGCACACCCACAGGCGGAAGTCGTGGGGCTGTACGTCGAGTTCGCGTTCCACATGGACGATGTTCGGCGCGACGAGCAGCAGCCGGCCGCCGCCGCCCGCGCCCGCGGGCAGTTCGCGGGTGGCGGGCGCGAAGGTCTCGTACTGGCCGAGGACCCGGGAGGACAGGAAGGACAGCAACATGCCGAGTTCGACGCCGGTGACCTTGCCGCCGACGGCGCCGAGGACCGCGCCGCCGGGGGTGTTGCCGCGGCGCTCCTGCATCTTGTCGAGGAGGGGTTTGAGGATCTCCCGGAAGCCCGCGACGTTCGCCCGCACCCAGCCGGGGCGGTCGACGACGAGGATCGGGGTGTCGTGGATGTCCTCGGTGCCCATACGAGTGAAGCCCCGGACGTGTTCCTCCGAGGCCTTGGCGTGTCGGCGCAGTTCGGCGACGACGGCACGGGCCTCGTCACGGCTGACCTCGGGTCCCGGCCGTACCAGGCGGGTCGCGGTCGCCACCGCGAGATTCCAGTCGACCATCCCCGAAGATGCGGCACCACCGATGCTCGTCATGCGTCAACCGTACGTGAGCGCCGCCGTTGGGGGCAGGCCGCAGGCGGCCGGTCAGGGAGATGTCAGGGTCGGGGCCGGGGTGGCTCGGGGGTGGTGGGCCGCGCCCTCAGCGGCAGCCGCATCCGGCGAGCGCCGTGGCCGCCCGGTCCAACGCCGCCTGGGCGGCCGCCGGATCGGTCGTGTCGGCGGTCAGGAGGGCGAACGCGAGGAGGCGGCCGTCCCGGTCGACGACCGTGCCGGCGAGGGTGTTCACGCCGGTCAGGGTGCCGGTCTTGGCGCGGACGACACCGGCCGCGCCGTCGCCGTAGCGGCTGGTGAGGGTGCCGGTGAAGCCGGCGACCGGGAGGCCGGTGAGGACCGGGCGCAGGTTGGGCCGGGCGGGGTCGCCCGCCTTGACCAGGAGGGCGGTCAGCAGGTTCGCAGTAAGCCGGTCCTCGCGGTTGAGGCCGCTGCCGTCCCTGAAGCGGGCGCCAGCCGTCGGCAGTCCGAGCTTCTTCAGCTGGGCCTGGACGGCCTTGCCGGCGCCGTCGAAGTCGGCGCGGACGCCGGTCGCGACGGCGGTCTGGCGGGCGAGGGCCTCGGCGATGTCGTTGTCGCTGTTGGTGAGCATCCGCTCCACCAGGGCGGACAGCGGCGGCGAGGAGACGGTGGCGAGGCTTTGCGCGCGCGTGGTGGCCTTGGAGGGGCCGGGGGCCGTGGTCCTGATGCCGGCGGCTTTCAGGAACTCCGCGAACCTGCGGGTCGCGTCGGCCGCCGGGTCGCTCACCCGGGTCGCCGGACCGCTGGTGGAGTCGTCGGTGCGGCCCTCGTCGGCGGAGAGGGCGGTGACGGGGGCGACGTTGGGGTTGACCCCGATGGGGTGAACTTGGGTTCCGGCGTACAGGGTCGTGTCGTACGAGAGCGTCACCTGGGTGAGGCCGCGCTTCTTCAGGGCGGCGGCGGTGGACACGGCGAGGGTGCGAAGGCTCGCCCAGCCCTCGGCGTCGGAGCGGGCCGTGAGGGTGGGGTCGCCGCCGCCGACGAGGACGAGCTCCTTGGTGTCGGGCTCGAGTGCCGCGCGCGTGGTGAGGCGGTGCTCGGCCCCCATCGCGGAGAGCGCGGCGACCGCGGTGGCGATCTTCGTGGTGGAGGCCGGGGTCAACGCCTGGTCGGCTCCGGTGCCGTACAGCTGCCTGCCGGTGGCCACGTCGACGACCGCGGCGGTGTGCCGGGCGCCGAGAGCCGGATCGTCCAGGAGGGGGGCCAGGACGTTCGCGAGGCCCGGACCGGTGGGGAGGGTCGCGGGGGCCGACTTCACGGTGCTGCCGACGGTGCGGCCGAGGCCGGTGAGGACGGAGGCGGCACTGGGGGCGGGCCGCGGCGCACCGGCCGCCGTGTCGGACGTACCGGACGAATCGTCCGGGCGGCCGTGATCTGCGCCACCCGTCCGTTCGAGGGCGGCTGCCCGGTCCCGCTCCGCCGTACGCTGACCGGTGGAGTCCCAGGGGCCTGCGGCGGTCACCACGCCGGCGGCCAGCGCCAGCCCGGCGGTCGCCGCACCCGCGGTGTACTGCCAGGACCTGGCGTTCGGTCCGGAGGTCATCGGCTTCGTGACGCGTGCGAGGTGCGGCTTCGCCGCCCGTGTGAGCCGTGCGACCTGCGGCTTGGCGGCGGCGCCCACGCGCGCGAGGCGGGGTCGTACGATCCCTGCGGCCTGCGCCAGACGCGGTCGTACGGCGTCCGCGACCCGCACCACATGCGGTCTCGCGGCCCGCCAAGGCCTCAGCTCTGGCACGATCACCAGCCCCTTTCGCGATCACACAGCTGCGTGAGGGACACTTAACCACCAGAACTATGTGCTGATCATGGAGGAGCCACCGGTGGAGTTCGACGTCACGATCGAGATCCCGAAGGGTTCGCGGAACAAGTACGAGGTGGACCACGAGACCGGTCGGATCCGCCTGGACCGTCGACTCTTCACCTCGACCGCCTATCCGACCGACTACGGCTTCGTCGAGAACACTCTCGGCGAGGACGGCGACCCGCTGGACGCGCTGGTCATCCTGGACGAGCCCACCTTCCCGGGCTGTCTGATCCGGTGCCGCGCGATCGGCATGTTCCGGATGACGGACGAGGCCGGCGGCG
The DNA here is from genome assembly GCF_044460385.1 of Streptomyces sp. NPDC050121. Taxonomy (NCBI): domain Bacteria; kingdom Bacillati; phylum Actinomycetota; class Actinomycetes; order Kitasatosporales; family Streptomycetaceae; genus Streptomyces; species Streptomyces sp. NPDC050121. The sequence goes on from NZ_JBITJV010000028.1 coordinate 70,373, forward strand.
ACGACAAGCTGCTGTGCGTCCCGGCGACCGACCCGCGCGTGGAGCACCTGCGGGACATCCACCACGTGTCGGAGTTCGACCGCCTGGAGATCCAGCACTTTTTCGAGGTCTACAAGGACCTGGAGCCCGGCAAGTCCGTGGAGGGCGCCGACTGGGTCGGCCGTACGGACGCCGAGGCGGAGATCGAGCGGTCCTACAAGCGGTTCAAGGACCAGGGCGGTCACTGAGGCTGCGGCCGCGTAGAGGTGCGTAGAGGGCTGCACGCGCACGCGTGCGGCCCTTTCGCGTGTCTGTGCGCATACTGAGGCCTACGGAAGGTGTCGTTCAGGGAGCGTTGCTGAGTGTCGGAGGCGGAGGACCGCAAACCGCAGTCGGACGAGGCGAGGAGTGCCTTCGACCCCGAGATCACGTCGGAGTTCGCGATCCCGGCGGGGCTGGCCGTCCCGAAGGCCGGGGTCGATTCGGAGAACACCTCGGAGTTCGCCGTTCCGCAGGGCCTGGATGTGGGGCAGCAGGCCGCCGGGGAGACCGAGGGGTCGGCGTTCAGTCTGCCGCGCACGTACAGCGCCCGGCAGGCCCCGGCCGCGTTCACGCCGGCGGCCGGCGTGCCGATGGTGAGTCTGACCAAGGACGTGCCCTGGCAGGACCGGATGCGCACGATGCTGCGGATGCCGGTGGCCGAACGGCCCGCGCCGGAGCCGGGCCCCAAGGCGGAGGAGGGCGGCCCGGCCGTCCCGCGCGTGCTCGACCTCACGCTGCGCATCGGCGAGTTGCTGCTGGCGGGCGGGGAGGGCGCCGAGGACGTGGAGGCCGCGATGTTCGCCGTCTGCCGCTCCTACGGGCTCGACCGCTGCGAGCCGAACGTCACCTTCACGCTGCTGTCGATCTCGTACCAGCCGTCCCTGGTGGAGGACCCGGTGACGGCGTCGCGGACCGTGCGCCGCCGGGGCACCGACTACACGCGCCTGGCGGCCGTCTTCCGGCTCGTGGACGACCTGAGCGATCCGGAGACCCACCTCTCCCTGGAGGAGGCCTACCGGCGGCTCGCGGAGATGCGCCGCAACCGGCACCCGTACCCGACCTGGGTGCTGACCTCGGCGAGCGGGCTGCTCGCGGGCGCGGCCTCGGTGCTGGTCGGCGGTGACGTGGTCGTGTTCGTCGCGGCCGCGCTCGGCGCGATGCTCGGCGACCGGCTGGCGTGGCTCTGCGCGGGACGCGGGCTGCCGGAGTTCTACCAGTTTCTGGTCGCCGCGATGCCGCCGGCCGCGATAGGCATCGCGCTGACGCTGGGTCGCGTCGATGTGAAGGCCTCCGCGGTCGTCACGGGTGGGCTGTTCGCGCTGCTGCCGGGACGGGCGCTGGTGGCGGGCGTCCAGGACGGTCTGACGGGCTTCTACATCACCGCCGCCGCCCGCCTGCTGGAGGTCACGTACTTCTTCGTGGGCATCGTCGTCGGGGTGCTGGTGATGCTCTACGTCGGCGTGCAGCTCGGCGCCCATCTCAACCCCGACGCGGCCCTGGGCATCGGCAAGCACCCGCTGTGGCAGATCGGGGCGTCCATGCTGCTGTCGCTGACGTTCGCGGTGCTGCTCCAGCAGGAACGATCCACCGTGCTGGCCGTGACGCTGAACGGCGGCGTGGCCTGGTCGGTGTACGGCGCGATGCACTACACCGGGGAGATCTCGCCGGTGGCCTCCACGGCCGTCGCGGCGGGGGTGGTGGGACTGTTCGGGCAGCTGCTCTCGCGGTACCGGTTCGCGTCCGCCCTGCCGTACACGACCGCCGCGATCGGGCCCCTGCTGCCGGGGTCGGCGACGTATTTCGGGCTGTTGGCAATCGCGCAGAACAAGGTGGACGCGGGGCTGGTGTCGCTCACCAAGGCCGCGGCGCTCGCCATGGCCATCGCCATCGGCGTGAACCTGGGGTCCGAGGTGTCGCGGCTGTTCCTGCGGATCGGCTCCGCGGAGAAGCGGCGGGCCGCCAAGAGGACGCGGGGGTTCTGAGGACGCCCCGCGGCCCTCAGGGGCGCTCGCTTCCAGTAGCCCTGGCTAGTAGCCCTGGTTCTGGTTGTCGTACGGGTACTGGGGCTGCTGGGGCTGCTGCTGCCAGTCCTGGGGGTACTGCTGCTGTTGCGGGTACTGCTGCTGTTGCGGGTACTGCTGCTGGCCGCCGTAGTAGTCGTTCGGGTGGCCCTGGTTCGGGTGGCCCTGGTTCTGATGGCCGGGGTTCTGGTGGCCCTGGTTCTGGCGGCTCTGGTCCTGGTAGCCCTGGTTCTGGTCGTAGGTGTGGTTGCCGTACGGGGCGGGCTCTTCGATGCGGCGGAGCTGGGTCGTCGCGTCGTCCATGACCGGGGGCCGCTGCTGGGCGGGGGCGGCCTGCGGGGGGTTCTTCTTGGCCTGGGAACGCGCGCGCAGGAACTCGATGATGATCGGGATCACGGAGACGAGGACGATCAGGATGAGGATCGCCTCGATGTTCGCCTTGACGAAGTCGATCTTGCCGAGCCAGGAGCCGAGCAGCGTCACGCCCGCGCCCCACAGCACGCCGCCGATGACGTTGAAGATCAGGAACGACCGGTACTTCATGCCGCTGACGCCGGCGATGATCGGCGTGAACGTGCGCACGATGGGCACGAAGCGGGCCAGGACCAGGGACTTCGGGCCGTACTTCTCGAAGAACTCGTGCGCCTTGGTGACGTTCTCCTGCTTGAAGAGGCGGGAGTCCGGACGGTTGAAGAGCGAGGGGCCGACCTTCTTGCCGAACATGTAACCCGCCTGGTCGCCCAGGATCGCGGCGACGCAGATGAGGGCGATCGCACCCCACAGCGGGAAGTCCAGCTGGTGCGAGGTGATCAGCAGGCCGGCGGTGAACAGCAGCGAGTCGCCCGGCAGGAAGAACCCGATCAGCAGACCCGACTCCGCGAAGACGATGAGCAGCAGGCCCCAGATGCTGTAGGTGTCGAGCAGATAGTTGGGGTCCAGCCAGCTCGGCCCGAGGGCAAGAGTCGTCACGGTTCCGGGCTCCTACGGGTGGGGGATGTACGGCGTCCTTGGTACGGCCGCACAAAGCTATCAACGCAACGTGCCCGCCCCAGGTTCCACGGGTGCCCCCAGGATGCGCTGTGCCCCGACCGGGACCAGGCTGTGAGCCATGGGCATCGAGGATTACGGCGGCGGGCAGGGCCCCGAGCCGGACGTACTGGTCGTCACCACGAACGACGTACCCGGGTTCCGGGTTCAGCGGGTCATCGGTGAGGTCTTCGGGCTGACCGTGCGCTCACGGCACCTGGGCAGCCAGATCGGCGCGGGCCTGAAGTCGATGATCGGCGGCGAGCTCAAGGGGTTGACCAAGACCCTCGTGGAGACCCGCAACCAGGCCATGGAACGCCTCGTCGCGCAGGCACGCGCGCGTGGCGCCAACGGCGTGCTCATGTTCCGCTTCGACGTGACGGAGGCGGCGGACGTGGGCACCGAGGTGTGCGCGTACGGGACGGCGGTGGTCCTGGTCCAGGAGTAGGGAGTAGGGAGTAGGCCCGGACCAGGACCACAGAGGCGTCGCCTTACGACGTCCGGTTACGACGTCCGTCGCGCCGCGTTCGCCGTGATCGCCTCCTTGAGGTGCTCGGCGAGGCCCGGGTGCATGGAGTCGTAGAACGCCTTGAAGCGTTCGTCGGAGACGTACATCTCCCCCAGGCACAGGTGCGTCGTGTGCGGGCAGTCGTAGAACCATGTGCTGATGTGCCGGCGGTGTTCCTCGGCCATGTCCATCGCCGGCTCACCGGTGGGCGGTTCGCCCGCGGCCACCAGGTCGGCGTAACGCTCGCTCCAGTCGTCGACCTCGGCCTGCAGGCGCTTCCAGTCGTCCTTGCTGTAGCCGGCGGCGCGGCGCTGGGACTCGGCGTAGGCCTCGGTGCCGCCCCAGCGCTGCTCCGCCTCCTCGGCGTACTGCTCGGGGTCCTTGTCGCCGAAGACCTCGAACTTCTCTTCGGGAGTGAGGTTGATGCCCATCTTGCGTGCCTCCATGGCGTGTTCCACGGCCGCGGCCATCTTCTGCAGCTTCTCGATCCGGGCGGTCAGCAGTTCGTGCTGGCGGCGCAGGTGCGCGCGCGGGTCGGTCGCCGGGTCGTCGAGCAGGGCCGCGACCTCCTCGAGCGGGAAGCCGAGCTCGCGGTAGAACAGGATCTGCTGCAGCCGGTCGAGGTCGGCGTCCTCGTAGCGCCGGTGACCCGCGTGGCTGCGCTCACCGGGGACGAGCAGGCCGATGTCGTCGTAGTGGTGCAGGGTGCGCACCGTGACCCCGGCGAATCCGGCGACCTGTCCTACGGAGTAGCTCACTTCACCCGCTCCCTTCTGGGTACGCGCTCCACGATGTGTCCTCACGTCACGTGAGGTGCAAGCCCCGCCCCCGAGTGGCACTTTTCAAGATGTTCGTCCCGTTGGGCCCGCTTATCGTGAGCCCGTGGCCCAGGACACCGCGCGGCAGACGCCTTTCGCTCCGGCGACTCCGGCACGCGTCCTGCTGCCGTTGATCCTGCCCGCTCTCGTCGTCGGTGTGCTGGCGAGCCTGCTGTTACTGCTGGTGAGCGGGGCGGCGGAGCAGCTCCAGCACGTGCTGTGGCGGAATCTGCCGGACGCGCTGGGCGTGGGCCGGTACTCGGTGCTGTGGATGCTCGTCATGCTCACCGCGACCGGCGTGCTGGTGGGGCTGGTGGTGTGGAAGGCGCCGGGGCATGCCGGGCCGGATCCGGCCACGATGGGGCTGGAGGCGCGCGTGCTCCCGCCGGCCGTGCTGCCCGGGCTGCTGGTGGCGACCGTGCTGATGCTGGCGGGCGGGCCCAGCCTGGGCCCCGAGAACCCGGTCATCACCGTGAACGTCGGGCTCGCCTTCTGGCTGGGCGGCAGGCTCCTGCCCCGGCTGCCGGGCGCGCTGTGGCCCGCGCTGGCCGAGGCGGCGACGATCGGCGCGCTGTTCGGGACACCCGTCGCGGCGGCGCTGCTGATCTCCGAGGCGCTGGCGGGGCGGCAGACCCGGGGGGGCGCTGTGGGACAACGTCTTCGCGCCGCTGGTCGCCGCCGCGGCCGGCTCGATGACGACCACCCTGGTGGCCCATCCGACCTTCGACCTGCATCTGCCCGCGTTCGGGCGGCCCGGGTGGGGCGACCTGACGGCGTCACTCGTGATCGCGTCGGCGGGCGCGGCACTCGGCATGTGCGCCGTGCGCGCCTTCCCGTATGTGCACGGCGCGTTCGGGCGGCTGGGGCACCCGATGCTGGCGCTGCCGGCCGGCGGACTCGTCCTGGGCCTGCTGGGGGCCCTGGGCGGCCATCTGACGCTCTTCAAGGGGCTGGACGAGATCGGGGAGCTCGCGGCCGATCCCGAGGGCTGGTCGGCCGGACAGTTCGCGACGATGACGGTGGTGAAGCTGACGGCGATGCTCGTCGCCGCGTCCTGCGGCTTCCGGGGCGGGCGGATCTTCCCGTCCGTGTTCGTGGGCGTCGCCCTCGGCCTCGCCGCGCATGCCCTCGTGCCCGGGGTGCATCCGGCGGTGGGCGTGGCGACCGGCGTGCTGGGGGTGCTCCTGGCCGTCACCCGGCAGGGGTGGGTAAGCCTGTTCACGGCCGCCGTGCTGGTCGCCTCGCCCGCGATCATCGCCCTGCTGTGCATCGCCTCGCTGCCGGCCTGGCTGCTGGTGACGGGGCGGCCGCAGATGCAGTTGCGCGACGACGGAACGGCGGTGCGGTGACTGCGTGAACCGATCAGACCCCTCGATCCGATGAAGCGGTAGAACCGCACCCGGCGGTCGCCGCTCCGTAGTTGGGAGAAGAAGCCATGCCCCTCCACGAAGGTCCCCAGAAGCCCGACGAGCGTCCCCTGTCCGTGAACCCCTTCTACGGCGAGGCGAATCCGGTCGGCGGCATGACCGAGGCGCCGCCCAAGCATCGGCTGCCGGACACGCCGATGCCTCCGTCGACGGCGTATCAGATGGTGCACGACGAGCTGATGCTGGACGGCAACGCACGGCTCAACCTGGCCACGTTCGTCACCACGTGGATGGAGCCGCAGGCCGGGGTGCTGATGGCGGAGTGCCGGGACAAGAACATGATCGACAAGGACGAGTATCCGCGCACCGCCGAACTGGAGCGGCGGTGCGTGGCGATGCTCGCCGACCTGTGGAACGCGCCCGACCCGTCGGCGGCCGTGGGATGTTCGACGACGGGGTCGAGCGAGGCGTGCATGCTTGCCGGGATGGCGATGAAGCGGCGGTGGGCGCAGCGCAACGCCGATCGCTATCCCGCGCGCGATGTCCGACCGAACCTCGTGATGGGGGTCAACGTCCAGGTCTGCTGGGACAAGTTCTGCAACTTCTGGGAGGTGGAGGCCCGCCTGGTCCCCATGGAGGGCGACCGGTTCCATCTCGACCCGCAGGCCGCGGCCGAGCTGTGCGACGAGAACACCATCGGGGTCGTCGGCATCCTCGGCTCCACCTTCGACGGGTCCTACGAGCCGATCGCCGAGCTGTGCGCGGCCCTGGACGCCCTCCAGGCGCGGACCGGGCTCGACATCCCGGTGCATGTGGACGGCGCGTCCGGCGCGATGATCGCCCCTTTCCTCGACGAGGACCTGGTGTGGGACTTCCGTCTCCCGCGTGTGGCGTCCATCAACACCTCGGGGCACAAGTACGGGCTGGTGTACCCGGGGGTGGGCTGGGCGCTGTGGCGCGACAAGGAGGCCCTGCCGGAGGAGCTGGTGTTCCGCGTGAACTATCTGGGCGGTGACATGCCGACCTTCGCGCTGAACTTCTCCCGGCCGGGCGCGCAGGTCGTCGCGCAGTACTACACGCTGCTGCGGCTGGGCCGCGAGGGCTTCCGGGCGGTGCAGCGGTCCGCTCGGGAGGTGGCCCGGGGCATCGCCGACCGGGTGGAGGCGCTCGGCGACTTCCGCCTCCTCACCCGGGGCGACCAGCTGCCGGTGTTCGCCTTCACGACGGCGCCGGGCGTGGAGTCGTACGACGTCTTCGACGTCTCCCGGCGGCTGCGCGAGAGGGGTTGGCTGGTGCCCGCGTACACCTTCCCGCCGAACCGGGAGGACCTGTCCGTCCTACGGGTCGTGTGCAGGAACGGCTTCTCGGAGGACCTCGCCGAGCTGTTCGTGGAGGACCTGACCCGGCTGCTGCCCGAGCTGCGGCGGCAGTCGGGGCCGTCCACCCGGGACAAGGGGGTGGCGACCGGGTTCCATCACTAGGCGGGTCGACCCGCGGGGCTGTCCCGGTGGCGGCCACCACCGGCCCCGGCCACCACCGGCCCCGGCCACCACCGGTCCCGGGCGGCAGCGGTCCGGGCGGCAGCGGTCCCGGGCGGCAGCGGTTCGTGCAGGTGTCAGCGGGAGTCCCCCGGATGCGGGTCCTTCGTCGCGTACGGGTTCTCCTGGCCCTCCGCCAGCACGCCGACGAACGGCTCGCCCTCCCCGGCGAAGGTGTACGCCCCCTCCTCGATCCGGGCGATGAGGCCGCGGGTCCACTCGGCGTCCGTGTCGGCCGTGTGGACCCAGAGGTTCATGATCTCGCCGATGTGGCCCAGCTGTTCCGGGCCGTCCTCGGGGACATAGTGCTCGGTGACGGCGGAGCGCCACTCCTCGATGCGGCGGATGCGCTCCTTCAGGAGCGACACGGCCTCCGCGCGCGGGAGGTCGACCACGGCGCCGATCGCCGCCGTCTTCATGTCCATCTTCTGGTCGTACGAGGTCAGCGCCTCGCGCACCAGCCTGAGGTACTCCTCGGTGCCGGCCTCGGTGATCTCGTACTCGGTGCGCGGCGGGCCGCCCGCGGTGGACGGGGCCGTCTCGTGCTCGCGCAGCAGTCCCTGCTTCGCCATCTGCTTCAGGGCGTGGTAGATCGAGCCCGGCTTGGCGTTGGACCACTCATGGGCGCCCCAGTACTCCAGGTCGCCGCGCACCTGGTAGCCGTGGGCCCGCCCGTGCTGACGCACGGCGCCCAGCACGAGAAGACGGATCGCTGACATGTGCCCAGGTTAGGGCGTGGTCGGCGGGCGCCCCAATGCGCGGGTGCCCGCCCCGGTCGCGTTCAGAAGGGGAAGCCGCTGCGGCCGTGCTGGACGGAGATCCACTTCGTGGTGGTGAAGGCCTCCACGGTCGTCTCGCCGTTGAGACGGCCGACGCCGGAGTTCTTCTCGCCGCCGAAGGGGACGATCGGCTCGTCGTGGACGGTGGAGTCGTTGACGTGGAACATGCCGGTGACGATCTGCCGGGCGAAGGCGACGCCCCGCTCGACGTCGGCGGTGTGGACCGCGCCGCTCAGGCCGTACGGGGTGTCGTTGACCAGGCGTACGGCCTCGTCCTCGCCGTCGAAGGTGTTGAGGAAGACGACCGGGCCGAAGACCTCCTGCCGGAGCAGCGGGGAGTCGGTGGGGAGGCCCGCCAGCACGGAGGGCTCGACGACGTTTTCGGTGGTCGTGCCGTGCAGGAGCGCGTTCGCGCCCGCGGCGATCGCCTGCGTCACGACAGACGAGACCGCCTCCGCCTGCGAGCTGTTGATCAGCGGGCCGATGGTGGTCTGCGGGTCGCGGGGGTCGCCGGCCTTGAGGGTCTTCGCCTTGGCGACGAACTTCTCCGTGAACTCGTCGGCGACGGAGCGGTCGACCAGGATGCGGTTGGCCGCCATGCAGACCTGACCCTGGTGGACGAAACGGCTGAAGACTGCCGCGTCGACCGCGTAGTCGAGGTCGGCGTCGTCGAGGACGACGAACGCGCTGTTGCCGCCGAGCTCGATGACGGACCGCTTGAAGTGCGAGGCGGCGACGGTGGCGACGTGCCGGCCGACCGTGTCGGAGCCGGTGAAGGAGATGACCCGCGGGATCGGGTGCTCCAGGAAGGCGTCGCCGATCTCGGCGATGTCGGTCACGACGACGTTCAGCAGGCCCGGAGGCAGACCCGCTTCCTCGAAGAGCTTGGCGATGACGGTGCCGCCGGCGACCGGGGTGTTCTGGTGCGGCTTGAGCACCACGCCGTTGCCGAGGGCCAGCGCGGGGGCGACGGACTTCAGCGACAGCAGGAACGGGACGTTGAAGGGGCTGATCACCCCGACCACGCCGACCGGCTCGCGGTAGACGCGGTTCTCCTTGCCGTCGATCGGCGAGGGCAGGATGCGGCCCTGGGGGCGCAGCGTCAGCTGGATCGACTCGCGCAGGAACTCCTTGGCCAGGTGGAGTTCGAAGGCGGCCTTGCCCAGCGTGCCGCCGGCCTCGTCGACGAGGATCGCGCTGATCTCCGGCTCGCGCTCCTCCACCAGACGCAGCACGTTCTCGAAGACCGTGCGGCGGGCGTAGGGGCTGGTCGCGGCCCACTGCTTCTGGGCGCGGGCGGCGGCACGGTAGGCCTCGTCGACCTCGTCGACGGTGGCGATGGTGATCGAGGCGAGCTTCTCGCCGTTGTAGGGGTTCACGGTGATGATGTCCCAGGACCCCGTCCCCGGACGCCACTTACCGTCGATGCACTGCTGGGCCAGGTCGGTGAAGTAGGACGACATGTGAACCCTCAATCCCCTGCTGCGATCGGCTGTGATCGCTCGGCATCACGTACTGATCACACGTCATCGTACGGGTGTTTCAGGGGAGTTGGGGGAGAAGGCCGTCCAGTGAGGGGGAAGCCCGTTACGACAGCTGGATCAGTCCGCGCAGCAGGTCCCGGCTCTCGTCAGGTCCGGGGCTGTCCTGCTGGAGCTCCTTCAGCGCCTGTTCGTACTGGGCGACGTCCTCGCGCTTGTCCAGGTAGAGCGCGCTGGTGAGCTGCTCCAGATAGACGACGTCCTGCAGGTCGGACTCGGGGAAGCTCAGGATCGTGAACGCGCCGGACTCACCGGAGTGCCCGCCGAAGCTGAACGGCATCACCTGAAGCTTCACGTTGGGGCGTTCGGAGAAGTCGATCAGATGCTGGAGCTGCCCGCGCATCACCTCGCGGTCGCCGTACGGGCGGCGCAGGGCGGCCTCGTCGAGAACGATGTGGAAGTCGGGGGCGTTCTCGGCGACGAGGTGCTTCTGCCGCTCAAGGCGCAGCGCCACCCGCCGGTCGATGTCGGCCGCGTTCGCGCCCTTCATGCCCCGGCTGACGACCGCGTGGGCGTACGCCTCGGTCTGCAGCAGGCCGTGCACGAACTGCACCTCGTACGCCCGGATCAGCGCTGCCGCGCCCTCCAGACCGACGTAGGTGGGGAACCAGTTGGGCAGGACGTCCGAGTAACTGTGCCACCAGCCCGCCACGTTGGCCTCGCGGGCGAGTCCGACGAGGGCCTGGCGCTCGGTGTCGTCCGTGATGCCGTACAGCGTCAGCAGGTCCTCCACGTCCCGGGTCTTGAAGCTCACCCGGCCCAGTTCCATGCGGCTGATCTTCGACTCCGACGCCCTGATCGAGTATCCGGCCGCCTCGCGCGTGATGCCCCGCGTCTCACGCAGCCGCCGTAGTTGCGAGCCGAGCAGCATCCGCCGCACCACCGATCCGGGCTCTCCCGCGCTCACGTTCGCCAGCCTCCCCAACCCGTCCTAAGGGCCGCAGTCTGCCACTAAAACACTTCGAGCAGTACTCGTCTGATTACAGAGATGGAAAGAAGCCAAAGGATACGCACAGAGCGATGCGAGGGAAGAGTGAGGGGAAAGCAAGAGAAGTGCCTCTGATGAGCGAGAAGTTGGCGGAAAAAATGGCCAAGAAGCGGTACGGGCGGGTCCATTTCGGTCACGTGCACGTGCATCTGCCCTTGCATCCGCAGTGCGCATCAGAAACCATGGTCTCGCGCCACCGCTGCATCGCAACGACCGCGAATCCGGGGAGTGCCTCGCATGGGGACGAATGGATCGACCATGCTCGAGCCGTTACGGCAGGGCCTTCCGCCGCTTGATCCCGCGGCCGTGTCCAACGCCGCCTCGTGCGCCCTGCCCGCCCGCTTCGAAGCGGTGCGCGAAGCCCGCCAGTTCACCAAGAGGACCCTCGGCCAGTGGGACGTGGGCGACCGTTTCGACGACGTCTGTCTCGTCGTCTCGGAGTTGGTGACCAACGCGCTCAGACACGGACTGTCCCCGGACGACGGCCCCTGCATGACGGATCTGCATCCGCCCGTGCGGCTGCACCTGATGCGATGGACCGAGCGGCTCGTGTGCGCGGTGCGCGATCCCAGCCAGGACAGCCCCCTGCCCCGCGAGGGCGAGGACTTCTCGGCGGAGTCGGGCCGCGGCCTGTTCCTCGTCGACTCGTTCGCCGACAGCTGGGGCTGGCACCCGCTCTCCGGCAGCCTGGGCGGCAAGGTCGTCTGGGCGCTGTTCCGGCTGCACACTCCCGCCGAATGACGAACCGCGGCGCACCCTGGCGCCGCGGTTCTACGCGCGTTGTGCACTGTTTTCCAGCGGGATTTCCGATGTGGGCGGTGCGGTGATCGTGACGGCGACGACGCACGGGGCGGCCGGGGACGTCAGCTCGCGATCAGGTGGTCGAACTCGCCGTCCTTGATGCCGAGCAGCATCGCCTCGATCTCGGCCCGCGTGTAGACGAGCGCGGGGCCGTCCGGAAAACGCGAGTTGCGTACGGCCACGTCGCCGCCCGGCAGACGCGCGAACTCCACGCAGGAACCCTGCGAGTTGCTGTGCCGGCTCTTCTGCCAGGCAACGCCGTACAGCTGTGTGGCCGTCATGCCGTTGTACACGTCGTACCCCCCGTCAACGTCGTGGTCCACAGGTCGCTCCCTGGTGGTGCGCTGGCTCGTGTGGCCCGTGTGGCCATTGGTGCCGTGGTCAACTGTCCCGGATCATAACCCCGTTCACGTGCAGTCGCATGAGCAGATGCACGTGCACGCGCGGTGCTTGTGCGGTTACAGCTTTGACGCCCGCTTTACCCAACTCGTTCGATTCGCCGGACATCGTGAAGCCCCCGTGAAAGTCGTCCGGATCGAACCACTCGTGTCCTAGGAACAGACGCGCGCCACGGCCATCGTGTTCCGTCGGCACGGCAACGGGATCGCCGACGCAGGGTCGGCGCACGCCGTCGGAACCCGCCCGAGGGACACCGTTCCGGCGGACGCCGGGCATCCGCTCGACGGCGTACCCCGAACCTCCGGATGTGAGGCCGTGCCGTCCCGCGCCGGGCCGGCCGCCGAGCGCCGGCCCGTCCTCCGGCCGCGCCCCGTCCCCCCGCCACCTCCAAAAAAACCCGGGCACGTGTCCCTCCGGCCCCTGCCCGCACAGCCCCACTCCCCCGGGCCGGACGGCAACGCCCCCTGGCCAGGACGCCCGACGACGACACGCGTCACCCCCGCGTACGACGGTGAGGTCGGCCGCGGGAGTGGGGGTGGGACGGCTCGGTGCATGAGGACGAGGTCGGCTGGTCGCCGAGGAGGTGGCGGAGGCAGCCGACCAGGCCGAGTAGACGGTGGAGGTGACTTTCCTCATATGAATGAGGAGGGCGGTCTACAGCCCGGATGGCGGCGGGCGTACGGCTGAAGACGCGGGTGGGTGAGGGCCGGGTGGACGGGGTGGGCGCGTATCGGACACCGGACGGCGCGCGGGGCGGGGGCTGGAGCGGGCTACGCCCGGGGCGGGCGTCGGCATCGGGTCGCGAGGCGGCGCGAGAGGGGTTGTGAACTGCTGGCGACTGAGTGCGCACGGGCGTGTTCTGGCGCGCATGAATGAGTCTTGCCGCCGCGGCAGCTCTGGTGGCCCTGGAGGGGAACAGGAGTTTCCTGGTCGAATGGGTGACCTTTGCCGGTGGTGGTCGTTGGGTGCGGTGAGGGTTTCTCGGGCTGACGCGGGGAGGGGTGGAAGGGATGGGCGGGTTGCGGGAGATGGCTGCGTCGTTCGTCGCCCTGGGGCCGTCCGGTGTGGCGGTGCGCGACCGGCTCAAGGGCCTGACGGCCGGGGATGAGGAGGTGCTGCGTGTGGTCGGTGACCATCTGGGCACGCTCGCCTCGCGGGACCTGAGGGCCCGCTGCGCGGCCGGGCTGGAGCACGACGGCGAGCGGTGGGCCGAGCGCAAGCGCGCCCTGGTCACAGGCCGCAGGTCGCAGGACGCCCTCAGGGTTCTGCTGAGGCTTGCTGGTAGCTTGCTGCGGTCCATACCGGTACCGGTGGTCCTCGTGGTTCTTGTGGTTCTTGTGGTTCTTGTGGTCCCTGCGGCCGCTTCCAGTCGGCGACCGGAAGCGGCCGGGCCACCGGGTCGACCGGGCCGGCCGGCTACAGCTTGGGAGCTTGCAGTGACTTCGGCGATCTTCTCGCGGGGCGCGTCCCGCCGGCCGGTGCGGGCCGCGGCCGTGGCCGTCACGCTGGCGGGCGCGCTCGCGCTGACCGCGTGCAGCAGCGACGGCGGCTCCGACAACGCCTCTTCGGCCACGCCGACGACGGCGACCGGGGACGGCGGCGGCACGGGCGGCGCCACGGCCTCCGCCTCCGTCTCCGCTTCCGGCAAGCTGGAGGGCAGTTGGCTCGCCACGACGGACGGCAAGCCCGTCGCCCTGATCATCACCGGGAAGCAGGCCGCCCTCTTCGTGACCGGCGGGACCGTGTGCAGCGGAACCGCCGGTGAGGAGGCGGGCATGCAGATGATCCACCTCAAGTGCACCACCGGGAAGGACGACCGCACGACCGGCATGGTCGACGCCGTCGACGCGAACTCCCTGAAGGTCACCTGGTCGGGCGCGGCCGGCAAGGAGACGTTCACCAAGGCGGAGGGCGGCCAGTGGCCGTCGGGGCTGCCGACGGCGGGCATCGGACAACCCCAGTAGCGAAGCGGTCACAAGGACGGGGGCGCGCGCGGAATCCCCGCGCGCGTGCGTGATGATCCTTCGAGCACCGTCACGAAACCCGAGGGACCACTCATGCGCGCCGTTCCCATCACCGTCACCGCTCTCACCGCGGCCCTGCTCCTCACCGCCTGCGGAGGCGGGGACGACAGCGGCTCCGGCAGCGACGCGAAGAGCAAGGCGTCCGGCTCCGCCTCCTCCGCCTCCTCCGGCGGCGCCGCCGGATCCGCCTGCGCCGCCGACAAGCTCGGCCAGGAGGTCGGCCCCGTCAACGCCGCGCCCGCCGCAGGTGACACCGGCAACGTCACCGTCACGTTCACCAACAAGGGTGAACAGTGCACCCTGACCGGCTTCCCCGCGGTCGACCTCCAGGCCGACGGCGCCTCCGCGACCGTGGCCAAGGACGCGGCCGCCGAGGCGCAGCCGCTGACCCTCCCGGCGCAGGGCACCGCCTCCTTCACGATCACCTATGTGCGCGGCGAGGGCGGCGGCGACAAGAGCCTCGCCGTCAAGACCGTGAAGTACGGCCTGCCGGGCTCCTCGGCCACCCAGACCTTCCCGTGGTCGTACGGCGATGTCGCACTGAAGAGCAAGGGCGTGCCGGACGCGACCGTCAGTGCCTTCCAGCAGGCCGGCGACTGACTCGTCGACCGCTGACCCGCGCGGGGGCTTCAGGGCAGCCGGGGCCGGGACTGCACTCGGGCCCGGTCCGCCGCCTGCGCGCCCTCGGTCCAGCCCGCCTCGTCGGTGACGCCGCGCAGGCGGGTGGAGACCGTCTCCGGGAACATCCGGTCCGTCGCCGCGGTCACCGCGACCTCGCGAGAGGCGAGGACCGGCAGCAGGTCGTCCGCCACCTGCGTCTCGGCGGCGGCGGTGACCTCGCCGAGACGGGCGCCGATGCGGTGGGCGTAGGCGGCGAGGAAGGACTGCCTGAACGTCTTGGTCCGCTTGCGGCCGCCCGCCCGCTGGGCGGCCTCCGCCTTCGCCATCGCGGACTGCGCCTGCACCAACAGCGAGGTGTAGAGCAGCTCCACCACCTCCAGATCGGCCTCGAAGCCGACGACCGTGGAGAAGGCGAAGGGTTCGTTCCATACCGCCCGGCAGTGGTTGGCGTCGGCGACCGCGTCCAGCAGCACCGCCTTGGCCTGCTCGTACGGCGGCTCGACGCCGATCCGGCAGGCGCCGGGCGCGTCCGGGGCGGGCGCCTGGGCGTCGAGCAGCGCCTCGTCGACACTGTGCCGGGCCATCAGCTCCTGCGCCTTCGCCGTGAGCGCCTCCGCCTCCTCCGGAAAGCCTGTCGCCTCGGCCTTGGCGAGCAGCGCGCGGATACGGGTGAGCATGCGGGCGTGGTCGTCGCGGCCGGACCGCCCGCGGTGGCCACGGTTGGTCTGGGGAGCTCGGCGGGCCTCCCGCTCCTGGAGGGGTTCGAGGGCCGGCAGGCGCAGCAGCAGGCGGTAGAGCTCCAGGACCGCGGTGGCGTGCGAGAAACGGTCGGTCTGCGGCGGGCCGCCTGCGGGCAGGTCCGCCAGCTGGGCCGCCCAGCGTCCACCGCGCGGGCGGTCGTCCCGCGCGTGGGCACGTATCAGCTCCGCCGCAAGGATGACGTGGACGCCGTCCAGGTCGCGCCGCACGATCCGCACGACGTCCGCGGGCTGCCAGCCCCGCCGCCAGAGCGCCGCGACGAACTCCGCTCCCCGCCGGACGAGTTCGGCGTCCGCCGTGGGGTCGGCGGCGAGGAGCGACGCGCCCGTGTCGAGGGCGGCGTCGGCGGTGGCGTAGAGGGCTGCCTGGAAGGCGCGGTCGACGGTGCCGGGCGGGTTGTCGCCGGTACCGGTATTGGTGCTGCTCACCGGTCGATCGTGCCACGGGGGCGCGGCACGTCCCGCGCGCGGGAGTGGGTGAGTAGGCGAGTACGCGAGTAGGTGGGTACGCGAGCAAGTGGGTGACAACCTTGGGTTGACAGCCCTGGACTGTCAACCTAAGGTTGACACATGACGAATCCGCAACCCGTCACCACCTCATCCGTCCGTCTGGACGACCTCATCGACGCCATCAAGAAGGTCCACCCCGAGCCGCTCGACCAGCTCCAGGACGCGGTCATCGCCGCCGACCACCTGGGCGACGTGGCGGACCACCTCATCGGGCACTTCGTCGACCAGGCCCGCCGTTCGGGCGCCTCCTGGACCGACATCGGCCGCAGCATGGGGGTCACCCGGCAGGCCGCGCAGAAGCGCTTCGTGCCGAAGGAGTCCGCGGACCTCGACGCGAGCCAGGGCTTCGCCCGCTACACCCCGCGCGCGCGGAACGTGGTCATGGCCGCCCACAACGAGGCCAAAGCCGCAGGCAACACGGAGGGACTGCCCGCGCACCTGGTCCTCGGGCTGCTCGCCGAGCCGGAGGGCCTCGCGGCGAAGGCCATCGCCGACCAGGGCGTCACCCTGGACGCGGTCCGCGAGGCCGCGGTCGCCGCGCTCCCCCCGGCCGCCGCGGAGGTGCCCGAGCTGATCCCGTACGGCCCCGACGCCAAGAAGACCCTGGAACTCACCTTCCGTGAGGCGCTCCGCCTCGGCCACAACTACATCGGCACCGAGCACATCCTGCTGGCGCTGCTGGAGTTCGAGAACGGCGAGGGCGTCCTCAGCGGTCTCGGCGTCGACAAGCCCGGCACCGAGCGGTACGTCGCGAAGGTCCTGGCCCTGATCACCTCGAAGCAGCAGGAGGAGGGGCGGCGGGACGGCGGCTGAGGGCCGTTGTCAGACCCCCCTGCCACACTCGCAGCATGGCCGACCGGTGGGCACTCGCTCCGGCCGAGGACGGTGGCGTGGAACTCGCCCCCCTCGGTCCCGACGGGCTGCCCGCCGGTCCGGTGCTGCGGGAGGCGGACCTGGCGCGGGCCGTGCGCGAGCGGCCCGACGTCACCCGCTGGGTCTGGCGTTCCACGGCCGAGGTGTATCCGCGTCTGCTCGCCACGGGGGTGCGAGTAGAGCGGTGCTACGACGTCGAGGACGCCGAGACCCTCCTCCTGGGCCACGAGGGGCACTCCGGCGAGCCCCGCTCGGCGGCCGCCGCGCTGGCCCGGCTGCGCGGCGGCCCCGTACCGCCGGATCCGCCGCAGCGCTCCGCCGCGCCCGGTGCGCAGTCCTCGCTGTTCGAGGCGCAGGACACCGCCGTCCGGCTGCCCCTCGACGACCTCCTCGCCGTCTACGCCGAGCAGCAGCGGCGGCATGAGCGGGCCGAACACCCGGCGCGGATGCGGCTGCTGACGGCGGCCGAGTCGGCGGGGATGCTGGTGGCCGCCGAGATGAACCGGGCGGGACTGCCGTGGAGCGCGGAGGTGCACCGCGCGGTCCTACAGGATCTGCTCGGCGAGCGGTATGCCGGCGGGGGCGAGCCCCGGCGGCTGGCCGAGCTGGCGGACGAGGTGTCGGCCGCCTTCGGGCGGCGCGTGCGGCCCGACCTGCCCGCCGACGTCGTCAAGGCCTTCGGGCAGGCCGGGATCCGGGTCAGGTCGACGCGGCGCTGGGAGATCGAGTCCCTCGACCACCCGGCCGTGAAGCCGCTGATCGAGTACAAGAAGCTGTACCGCATCTGGGTGGCCCACGGCTGGTCCTGGCTGCAGGACTGGGTGCGGGACGGGCGGTTCAGGCCGGAGTTCCTGGCCCACGGCACGGTCACCGGGCGCTGGGTGACCAACGGCGGGGGCGCCCTGCAGATCCCCAAGGTCATCCGGCGGGCCGTGGTCGCCGACCCGGGCTGGCGGCTGGTCGTGGCCGACGCCGACCAGATGGAGCCGCGGGTGCTGGCGGCGATCTCCCGCGACCCCGGGCTGATGGAGGTCGCGGGCCGGGAGACCGACCTCTACCAGTCCGTCTCCGACCGCGCCTTCTCCGGCGACCGCGCCCAGGCCAAGCTCGCCGTCCTCGGCGCGGTCTACGGCCAGACCTCCGGGGACGGTCTGAAGAACCTCGCCGCGCTGCGCCGCCGTTTCCCGCGCGCGGTGGCGTATGTCGACGAGGCGGCCAAGGCCGGCGAGGAGGGCCGGCTCGTGCGCACCTGGCTGGGGCGGACCTGCCCACCGGCAGCCGGGGCGGGCGACGACGGGGCGGAGGAGGCGGGCATCCCCGTCGACTCCGGTGGCCCTGCCGGAGAGGAGGAGCTCTCCGGCGACCGGCACTGGGTTCCGGGGTACGCCTCGACCAACGCACGCGCGCGTGGCCGCTTCGCCCGCAACTTCGTCGTGCAGGGCAGCGCCGCCGACTGGGCGCTGCTGCTGCTCGCCGCACTGCGCCAGGCCTGCGCGGGGATGGCGGCGGAACTGGTCTTCTTCCAGCACGACGAGGTGATCGTGCACTGTCCCGAGGAGGAGGCGCAGAAGGTCGTCGCCGCGATCAGGGAGGCGTCCGACCTGGCCGGACGGCTGACGTTCGGGGAGACACCGGTGCGGTTTCCCTTCACTGCGGCGGTGGTGGAGTGCTATGCCGACGCGAAGTGATCAACCGTCACCGGCAAGCAGCTCCCTGAGCTCTCGTACGACGGCCTGCTCGTCCGTCCCGGCCAGCGCGGCGAGGGCCGCTCGCCACTCCTCGTACGCCTGCTCAATACGACCCTGGTCCCGCAGCAGAAGACCGTGCTGGTGCCGGGCGAGGCCGCCGGTGTAGCGGTCGCCGCGGGCGTCGGCGCGGCGCAGCAGTTCGGCGCACTCCGCCAGCGCCTGTTCGGTGCGGCCCAACGGGCGCAGGGCGCGGACGAGCCCCAGCCGGGTCTGGGACTCGCCGTGCCAGTCGCCGAGACCGCCGAGGATGCACAGGCTCTCCTCGAAGTGCGGCCACGCGGCGGCGGGTTCACCGAGGGTGAGGTGGGCGTAGCCGATGTTGCAGTGCGCCGAGTGCTGCACGATGACGGCGCCGATCGCGTCCCCGATCGCGAGGGAACGCCGGTGCTGCTCGATGGCGGCCCTCGGGTCGGTGTGCTCGTACAGATTGCCGAGGTGACTGTGGGTGACGGCCTCGCCGTGCTGGTCGTTCAACTGCCGCGAGTAGGTGAGGCTCTGGCGCAGTGCCGCGCCGGACTCCTCGTACCGTCCGAGGCCCTCCAGCAGCAGACCCCGGTTGTTGAGGCAGCGCCGGACCCAGGAGAGCCGGTCGAGCCGCCGCCAGATCGCGAGGGCCCGGTCGTTGAGGGCGAGCGCGTCCCGCTGACGGCCGGTCAGGAAGTGCAGGCCGGCGAGGTCGCCCAGGGCGTAGGCCTCGGCGGCCTCGTCCCCGAGCCACCGCGCTACCCGCAGCGCGATCAGCCCGAGCACCTCCATCTCGGCGACCCGGCCCCGACGATGGAGGTAGGGGAAGAGGAGACGAAGGAGGGTGGAGACGAGGGCTGCTCCAGCGCGTTCTGCGAAACGGGCCGCGTCGGGAGGCGGTGGGGGGTGGGTCGCGTCGGGAGGCGGTGGGGCTTGGGTTCTGGCGGTGGTCTTGGTTGTGTTTGATGCGCTCTTCACCAGCGCGACGATGTTCTGCAACTCCGTGTCGCACCACGCGAAGGCCTCTTCGGGGCCGGCGAAGGGGGGTACGGCTGTGACGTGCGCCGCGTGGGCGGGCAGCTGTGCGGCGGTCGGGAGGCGGCGGTCGTCCTGGTCGGGGCCGCCTTCGACGATGGCGGCGAGGGCGCGTTCGGCCACGGCGGCGTACCAGTGCAGAGCCGTCGGCATCGCGTCCACGGCGTCGGCGCCTCCGTCCAGCTCGCCCGCTTCGGACTCCGCGAGTTCGCGCGCGAAGTCCCGTACCAGGTCGTGCGGTGTGTAGCGGCCGTAGGCCTGTTCCTCCAGGAGCGCCACGTCGACGAGACGGTTCAGGGCTGCCTCGGCGCGGGCTTCGTCGGCGCCGGTGAGGCGGGCGAGCAGGGGGACGCCGTAGGCGGGGAGGTCGAGGGCGCCGATACGGCGGAGGGTGCGGGCCGCGTCGCGGTCGACCGCGCGTCCGGAGGCGGCGAGGGCGTCGTGGGCGACGGCGAGGGAACGGCGGACGCTGAGATCGTCGTACTCCAGGTGGGACAACCTGCTCTCCGCCGCCGCCAGTTGGCCGGCCAGCGCGTCCGGGGTGAGGGCACTGCGCGCGGCGAGACGGGCGGCGACGACGCGCAGGGCGAGCGGAAGGCGGCCGGTGAGATCGACGAGGGGGTGGTCGGCGTCGAGGTCGGCACGTCCCTCGCCCGGGCCGGAGGCCGCCCGCAGCAGAGCCGCGCTGTCCTCGGCCGACAGCGGCGCGAGCGGGAAACGGCGGGCGCCGTCGAGGACGGTCAGCGGCGAGCGACTGGTCACGATCACCGCGCAGCCGGGGCCGGCCGGCAACAGCGGGCGGATCTGGGCGGCGGTCGCGGCGTCGTCCAGGACGAGCAGCGTGCGCGTCGGGGCGAGCAGGGTGCGCAGCAACGCGGCGGCCGCGTCCGGGTGCTCGGGGATGCGTCGGGGCTCGGTGCCGAGGTCGCGCAGCAGGGCAGCGAGCGCCTGACCTGCGGTGAGGGGGGTCATGCCAGGCGTGGCGCCGTGCAGGTGGAGGTAGAGCTGACCGCTGGAGAAACGTTCCCTCAGGGTATGGGCGAGGTGCAGGGCGAGGGCGCTCTTGCCGACGCCGGCCATACCGCTGAGGACGACGACGGTCGGGGTGGCGCCGCCACCGGGGGTGGTCGCGAGGGATCGGTGCAGTAGGCGCAGGGTTTCGTCGCGACCGGTGAAGTAGGCGGGGGGCGGCGGGAGTTGGGCCGGTCCGGCGTGCGGGGCAGCCGGGGCGGACCCGGGGGGCGAGGCGGTGGACGGGGCGGAGAGCGAGGCGGAGATCGAGGCGGCGGCCGGGGTCACGGGCGGGGTCGGGGGACGGTCGTCGACCGTCGGAGCCAGCACCTCCGCATGCGCCTCACGGACCGCCGGGCCCGGTTCTACGCCGAGCTCCTCGACGAGGCGGGTGCGCAGGTCGCGGTGGACGGCGAGGGCCTCGGCCTGGCGGCCGGTGCGGTGCAGGGCGAGCATCAGCTGACGGTGGTACGCCTCGCGCAGCGGATGCTCGGCGGCCAAGGCCGTCAGCTCCGGGACGATGCGTTCGAACCGTACGCCGCCCAGGGCCAGTTCGGCGTCGTAGCGCCACTCCAGCAGGAGCAGCCGGGCCTCCCGCAGGCGTCGCACGAAGGCGTATCCGCCCAGGTCGGCCGGGAGGCCGCTGAGCGGGTCGCCCCGCCACAGCGCGAGCGCCGCCGTGCACTCCCGCACGACCCGTTCCCAGTTCCGGGCGGCGTGCGCGCCGCGCGCCGCGGCGACGTGCCGCTCGAAGACGTGGACGTCGAGCTCGCCCTGCTCGACCCTGAGCTGGTAGCCGGGCGGCACGGCCCGCAGCCGCTCCGGGTCGTCGAGCAGCCGGCGCAGCCGGGTCACGTGGTTGTGCAGCGAGGCCTGCGCGGACGCGGGCGGCGTGCCGCCCCACAGCACCTCCTTGAGCGACTCGACGGGGACGATCCGGCCCGCGTCGAGGAGGAGGGCGGCGAGCAGGGCACGCACTTTGGGGCTGCGGACGGTGTCGTACGGGAGATCGGCCGCGGTCGGGAAGTCAGGCGTGCCAGGGACATCCGTCCCGGTCCGGAAGTCAGGCGTGCCAGGGACATCCGTCCCGGTCCGGAAGTCAGGCGTGCCAGGGACGTCAGGCGTGCCCGGGGCGTGAGCTGTGCCCGGAGCGACAGCCGCGCTCGGGACGTCAGGCGCGGTTCGGACGTCAGGCGTGCCCGGGGCGTCAGGCGTGCCCGGAGCGACAGCCGCGGTCGGGACGTCCGTCGCGGTCGGGACGCCGGGTGTGTTCATGTACAGGACCGGTGGGCCCAGCAGTCCGAACCGCAGCCCGTACCGCCGCATCACGCCGCCCGTCGCCCTTCCGCGCCCGGCCCGTGCCGGGTCGCTCGCAATCCATGGCGGGTACCCCGTCGGTCTGGCGGAATTCCGCCCCCGGCCGCCGGAATTCCGCCACCCTGTCCCTGACGGTCCCCCGGGAATTTGCTGTAGGTACGGCTGACTCCCGTGTTCGTCCGACGACTTCAGGCCAAGTGACCAGCGACGACGCGGAGAACCGTTGGCCACATGTTAGCGATTCGTTGGCGCGATCTGATGTGATCACAACATCGGAACCGGTTCGACGGCGCGCGCGTGTCGACGCGCAACTCGGGGGAGTGTCGCCGCCGCGGCCGGGTCCGGAGGTGTGCGGGGCTGCGGTCGTCGGAGGTGAACGACCGGGCCCCGCACTCCGTGTTGCCGTGATGGTGGGTCAGATGATCGGCGGTCGGCCGAGTCGGGTCAGCTGCCACACCGTCCGCCACTTCATGGGCCGCCGCCCGCCCGCGGGTTTGCGCACGCCCTCCGCGAACCCGGCGAACCAGGCCTTCAGGCCGCCGGCGGAACGCGTGCGCAGCAGGGTGACGGCGATCCACACGCCCAGGTGGACGGGGATGAGGGGCAGCGGAAGGTTCCGCCGGACGAGCCAGACCCGGTTGCGGGCGGTGACCCGGTGGTAGATGGCGTGCCGGGCGGGCGAGGTCTTGGGGTGCTGGAGCAGCAGCTCGGGCGCGTAGAGGATCTTCCAGCCGGCGTCGACGGCCCGCCAGGCCAGGTCGGTCTCCTCGTGCGCGAAGAAGAACTCGGCGGGCCAGTCGCCGGTCTCGGCGAGCATGGCCATGCTCAGGGCGTGGCCGCCGCCGAGGAAGCCGGTGACGTATCCGCCGCGCATCGGATCGGCGTCGCCGGCGCGCGGCACGTGCCGGCGCTGGGTCTCGCCGTGCTCGTCGGCGATGCGGAAGCCGACGATGCCGAGGCCGGGGTCGGCGGCGTACAGGGCGCGGACGCGGCGCAGGACGTCGGCGTCGACGAGCAGCCCGTCGTCGTCCAGTTCCACGACGACGTCCACGTCCCCGAATTCGCGGAGCCGGGCGAGAGCGACGTTGCGGCCGCCGGGGCAGCCGAGGTTCTCGTCGAGGTCGATCGTGGTGACCTCGGCGGGCAGGGAGAGGCGGTGCGTGAACTCGGGGAGGCGGCAGCCGTTGCCCACGATCACGATGCGCGCGGGGGCCAGGTCCTGCTTGGCCACCGACTCCAGCAGGGCGTCGACCTCGGCGGGCCGGTTCCCCATGGTGACCACGGCGACGGCGATCCTCGGCTCCACCACGTCCCTCATTCCATCCGGACCTCGACAGCGACCGCGACCCGTACGGGTGCGGCCTCGTCGTTCTCCTAGATGTTGCCTCAGGTGGGGACGTTGCTCCGGCGCCTCCGTATTTTGCTCGCCCTTTCTGCCGTTCCCGCCGTGCCGATCTTCTTGGCGAGGGGGGCGGGGAGGGGCGCTCGCGGTTCCACCGTAGTCTCGGACCGCGCCTTCCACCGGACTTCCACCGCGCCTTCCACCGGCCCTTCCCCTGGAGGAAACCCGTGCCCTTCCGCTGTGCCGTGCTCGACGACTTCCAGAACGTCGCGACGGCCTTCGCCGACTGGTCTGTCCCAGGTGAGGAGCTGGAGGTGGTGTCCTTCACCGGGCACTTCGGCGACGAGGACGAACTCACCTCGGCGCTCGCCGCCTTCGACTGTGTGGTCACCCTGCGGGAACGGGTCGCCTTCCCGGCGTCGGTGTTCGACCGGCTCCCCCGGCTGCGGCTGCTGATCGCCTCCGGCATGCGGAACTCGGTGATCGACTACGCGGCGGCGCGGGCGAACGGGGTGACGGTGTGCGGCACGGAGAGCTCGTCGACGCCGCCGGTGGAGCTGACGTGGGCGCTGTTGCTGGGCCTCGCGCGGGGTCTCGTCCAGGAGAACACCGCGCTGCGGGAGGACGGCCCTTGGCAGTCCACCGTGGGTGCGGACCTGCACGGCCGCCGTCTCGGCCTGCTGGGCCTGGGGAAGATCGGGAGTTCGGTGGCCCGGGTGGGACTGGCCTTCGGCATGGAGGTGAGCGCGTGGAGCCAGAACCTGACGGAGGGGCGGGCGGGGGAGGTCGGCGTACGGCTCGCCGCCTCGAAGGAGGAACTACTGGCGGAGAGCGACTTCGTGTCGATCCATCTGGCGCTGAGCGACCGCACCCGTGGCCTGCTCGGCCCGGCCGAACTGGCCCTTCTGAAGCGGACGGCGTATCTCGTGAACACCTCGCGGGCGGCGATCGTCGACCAGGAGGCGCTGCTGGCGTCGCTGCGGGACGGCCGTATCGCGGGCGCGGGCGTGGACGTCTTCGACGTCGAACCCCTCCCCGCCGACCACCCGATGCGGAGCGCTCCGCGGCTGCTGGCGACCCCGCACCTGGGGTACGTCTCCCGCGCGAACTACGAGCGGTACTACGGGCAGGCGGTGGAGGGGGTACGGGCGTATCTGGCGGGAACGCCGGTGCGCGAACTGGGGTGAGTGGGCCGAGCGCCCGCCCCTACCTTCACCGCAGCCCTCCCCAGGCCCGCCGCCCGCCGCCCTCGCCCGCCCCTCAGCCCTCGCCCACAACCCACAACCCACCGCAAGTCGTCCGTCGCACGTCGCCCGTCGAAGGGCTTCCTCGTGCGCCGTCTGTCGAAAGGCTCCCCAGTGCGTCGTATCCCCACCTGCGTCCTGAGCGGCGCGGCTTTACCCGAGGTCGGCGACGGTCATGCCGTGGACCGCTTCGTCGAGATCGGCTCGTTCACGAAGGTCGTCACCGGCACGGCGCTGACCCGCATGGCCGCGGCCGGCGTCCTCTCGCTCGACGATCCGGTCGAACGGTGGCTTCCCGCGGTTGCCGGAACCGGGATCACGCTGCTGCACCTGGCGCGGCACACGTCCGGCCTCCCCCGCCTGCCGCCCCGCGTCGCGCGCCGCGACCCGTACGCGGCGTTCGACCGGGCCGCGGTGCACCACTTGCTGAACCGGCTCGACACGCTCGCCACCCGCCCGCCGGGCCAGGAGGAGGAGTACTCCAATCTCGGCTACGCGTTCCTCGGCGAGGCTCTGGCCGTCGCGGCCGGCGCCGCCTACGAGGAGGTGGTGACCGAGTACGTCCTGCGGCCGCTGGACGTGGCGGAGGTGACCGCGAGCCCCGACCCGAACAGGCTCCTGGCCGCCCCGGGCTTCTTCGGAAGGCCCCGCAGGCCGTGGACGATGCGGGGTGCGATCCTGCCCGCGGGAGGTCTGTGGGCCACCCCCCGCGCGGCGGCCGATCTGCTCGTGCGCCTGGTGGTGGAACGCCGGCTGGGGGACCCGGCGCCGTCCTGGCAGACGGCCGGCCCCCTGCACTGGCACAACGGCGCGACGCGCGACGCCTCGCTCTTCGCCGGGGCGGTGGACGACGGCCGCTGGGTGCTGATCCACCGTCTCAACGGGGCGCCGGAGGAAACGGATCGGGCCGGCATCGAGGTGCTCAAGCGGAGCCGCGCCGCCTCCTGACGCCGACAGCGGCTTATTCCCAGGACGGTTTCACCGGGATGTTCCAGCCTCGCAGCATGGCCAGGATCTCAGCCCTGGTCTTCGGCCAGGCGAATTGGAAGGCGCGGTCGAGCACTTCATCACTTTCCAGGAAAAATTCCACGAAAGTGAAGTAGGCCGTGTCCACGAGCCAACCCGTAGGGTCTTCCTGGAGGCCCTCAATGAACTCGAAGCAACGCTCCAGGAAGTCTTTCTGCTTCGCGTCGATTTCCGGAGATTCCATCACGGGCTGGAACAGCGGGTGAGCAAGCACTTCGGACAGGAGCGTCCCGGGATGGGTGTTCACCTGCTCCCAATGGGTCACCTGCGACGCACTCAGGCCGTGCCGGGCGGCTGCCCTTTCGAAATAGGGCTCGATCTCCGGGAACAGCCGCCTGAGCTGCACCACCAGATCATCGGACCAGATTCCCTGCATATCAATACCTTTTTATTCGAGATCGCCCCAGGACGGATCCATGGGCACATTCCATCCTTTAACCATGGACAGCATCTCATTCCTGGTCCTGGGCCAGGCGAACCGGAAGGCGCGGTCGAGAACTTCTTTGCTCTCCAAAAAGTATTCAACGAAGGTGAAGTAGGCCGTGGTCACCAAAACCCCGTAGGGTCCTCCTCAAGCGCCTCAATGAACTCGAAACAACGCTTCAGAAAATCTTCCGCTTCCGCGTCGATCTCCGGAGCTTCCATCGCCGATTGAAAAAGAGTTTCCGCAGACCGCCCATTTTATTGACGGCCTTCTCGATGTGCCATTTCGTTCCGTCACCGCCGACTCCCTCGCCCTCGTTCATCTCCTCGATCAGCGCTGTAGCCGTCTTACCGTCACCTACCACGTCCGAGTCCTGGAGCGGCTCCCGGGTGTACGCAGATACCGCCCGAAGTTCCGCCACAGGCTCTCGCGCTCGGCGGCGCGGCGGCCCTGGTGGCGGCTCTCCTGCCGCAGGTGCAGGGACGAGCAGTCCAGGGCTGGTACGACGTAGTGCCCGCGCGCCGCGAGCACCGCGCCGAAGGCCGGATCCTCCCCGCCCCACCCCCGGAAGTACTCTTCGGCGAAGCCGCCCGCGGCGACCGCGTCCTCGCGCTTCAGGCACAGGCCGTGTCCGGACATCAGTCCCGGAAGATCCCAGAAGTCGAGGCCGTGCTTGTCGTGTGTGACCTGGTCGCCGACGTCGAACAGTTCGGGAGCCGGTGCGGCAGGCCGCGTGAACGGACTACCGGGCAGAGTGCGTCGGCGTCGCCGGAGCGGGCCGGCCCCGCCGTGGGTCGGCGGGCCCGGCCGGCTCGGCTCAGCTCTGCTCGGCCACCGCCGCCACGCGGTCGCGGTACGCCGCCCACCACTGCTCGTCCGCCGCGGGCAACCGCTCGGTACCCCGGCGATAGCCCACCGCGCCGTCGATCAGCTCGCGGACGATGTCGGCGTGCCCGGTGTGCCGCTCGGTCTCGGCGATCACGTTGACCAGGACCCGGTGCAGGCTGGCGGCACCGGTCTGCGCCGGCCACCACGGGACGTGGCCGACGGCGTCCAGCGGCAGCGCCTCGATGGTGGCATCGGCGTGCTGCCAGGCCTTGCGGTAGGTGTCCACGATGTACTGACGGGATTCCTCGGCGGTGGCCCACTGATCGGTGTTGGGCGCGAGCCCCGCCGGCCCCAGGTCCGGGCGGAACCAGGGGACCGGCTCGGCGTAGTGCCGGTCGAACACCCAGCCCAGGTAGAGCAGCTCGACGCCGGCCAGGTG
Source organism: Streptomyces sp. NPDC050121 (assembly GCF_044460385.1). Classification (NCBI taxonomy): domain Bacteria; kingdom Bacillati; phylum Actinomycetota; class Actinomycetes; order Kitasatosporales; family Streptomycetaceae; genus Streptomyces; species Streptomyces sp. NPDC050121. The sequence continues at coordinate 97,344 of NZ_JBITJV010000028.1, forward strand.
CTTGACCAGGCCGAGCAGGTTGGTCCCGGTCGGGGTGAGCGGGCGGCGGACGTCACGCTCCGTCAGACCGTCCAGCTTCCACAGCACGGTCTCGCGGGCATCCTGCAGGTAGCGGCGCAGGTCGGCCTTGAGGTCGATGGTCGTCATGAAGGGTCTCCGATCTCAGGCGCTGAGCAGGCCGACGGGGTTGCCGTCCGGGTCGGTGAACACGGCCATCCGGCCCATCCCGGGCAGGCTCTGCGGCTCCAGCCGGCGGCTGCCGCCCAGCTCCTCGGCTTTGGCGAGGGCCACGTCCACGTCCGCGACCCGGAAGTAGACGACGATCCCGGTGTACGGGCTGCCCGGACCCGCCTGGCCGATCCCACCGGTCGGTCGGCCACCGTCCGCGCCCACCAGCGCGTAGGTCCCGTCCAGCACGTTGACCGGCCAGCCGAACAGCTCCTGGTAGAAGCGGTGGGCGCGCGGCGCGTCGGGGGTCGAGATGTCGAACCAGGCGGCCGTGTGCGGGTATTCGGTGTTCGTGTCGGGGCTCGTCACGGGGTCCTCCTCGGGATATCGGAACGCACGGTCCAAGAGGTGACTCACGCGGTGAGGCAGAATCGTCTCCCGTGAGCGAGGAATTCTCCGGACCGTCCCCGGCCGCCGACCTGGCCCTGGCCCGCGACGGCGACGACGCCGCGTTCACCCGCCTGGTGGCGCCGCTGCGCCGGGAGCTGCACGCCCACTGCTACCGCATGCTCGGCTCCACCCACGACGCCGACGACGCGCTGCAGGAGGCCATGCTGCGTGCCTGGCGTGGCCTGGAACGGTTCGAGGGCCGCAGCTCGCTGCGCGCCTGGCTCTACACGGTAGCCACCCGCACCTGTCTGGACGCCATCGACCGCCGCGGCCGCCGGGCCCTGCCGATGGACCTCGGCCCGGCCGACGGCCACGCGGTGATCGACGCCACGCCGCTGCCGGAGGTCGCCTGGCTGGGCCCTTACGCCGACGCGGGCCTGCCGGCCGGCCCCGCCGGCCCCGCCGCCAGGTACGAGCAACGCGAGGCGGTGGAGCTCGCCTTCGTCGCGGCGATGCAGCACCTGCCCGGCAACCAGCGGGCCGCGCTGCTCCTGTTCGACGTGCTCGGCTTCTCCGCCGCCGAGATCGCCACGATGATGGACACCTCCACCACCTCGGTGAACTCCGCCCTGGCCCGGGCCCGGCGGCTGCTCGCGGCGAGGGTGCCGGACGTGTCCCAGCAGCAGACCCTGCGGATGGTCGGCGACGCACGGGTACGTGAGGTCGCAGCCTCGTTCGCCACCGCCCTGGAGCGCGGCGACACCGACGCCCTGGTCGCGCTGCTCACCGAGGACGTCACCTGGTCGATGCCGCCGCTGGCGCAGTGGTACGCCGGTGTGGACGCGGTGATGGACTTCGCGACGGCCGTTCCGCTGACCCGCTGCCCGAGCTGGCGCTATCGGCTCACTTCGGCCAACGGGCAGCCGGCCGTGGCGTTCTACGTGGGTGCAGCGCCCGACGTGATGCACGGGGCCTGGTCGCTCACGGTCCTGACACTGCGCCAGGAGCGGGTGGCGGAGATCGTCTCGTTCCTGGGGGCGGAGCACGTCGTGGACTTCGGGCTGCCCGAGGCGCTCTGACGCCCGGCTGGTGACCGGGGTCGCGAACTGGCCTTCTCAGGAGCAGAGTTCCGCCGGACGCCGGAACAGAATGCCCGGTGCTCGCTGCGGGCTCAGCCGCGCCGCCCGGGCCGGCATCCGCAGCTCACCGGCGGCGAAACCGAACATCCCTTGTCCGCCGAGCACCAGGTCCTCACCGACGAGATCCGACACGTCTCCAACCGTCGGTCGAACCTCAACGACTCCCTCGCCTGGGCCGCCGCCCGCTGGACCGTCGACCAGGCAATCGCCGCCTCGGCAACCGTGATCCATGTCGAAGACCTTCGCTCGATGGAGGCCAAGGGCATGGGCCGCAGCATCAACACGCGGATGTCCCAGCAGGTGCGCGGGCAGATCGTGGACCGGATGCGACACCTGGCCGCCGAGGTGGGCATCGCCGTCGTGACGGTCCCGGCCCGGAACACCTCCAAGCACTGCCCGCAGTGCCTCGTACCGCTGCGGCACCGCAAAGCTCCCGACCGCCCGACCGCCCAGGGCTGGAAGTGGGCCATCTGCGGCTCCTGCGGTTATCAGGGCGACCGCGACGTGGGCGCATGGATGCGCCTCGCCGCACGTGGCCTCACCCACCAAGCGAAGACCGTGACCGAACGCACCAGCGGCGCCATGGTCATCCGCGCGGTGGTAGACAAACTCGAAGCCAAAGCCGTGATCACCCCGACCACCGCGAAGACCAGCCGGGTCCGGTCCAAGACGGGACCCACCCGGCGACAGACAGCACGCCCCGCGCCCAGGCGACGCAGGGCACCCTCCCCCACCGGCCCTACGGGTCCGGCGGGCAAGCGTCCGGAGGGACACGCTCACACGGACCGGACCCGGCTGCCCCGCGCAGCCCACCGGCACCAGGGCGTGACGACGATCAGCACACCCACCAGCCAGCACAGGCCGCAAGGGGCAGCACTGGGCGCGGGATTCCATCTCCACGCCCACGCTACCCATCCACGGTGGGCAGATCCCGCGCCAGACACTACGTCTGACATGAGATCGCTTAACTGATCAGAGACGCTTCGGACGCTGTTCCGCCCTTCCAGGTGGGCGCCGCCGTTACCGTCGGCCTGTTCTTCGCGGTGCTGTCGATCGGCCTCGCCGGCGTCAGACCTTCTCGGGGCCTCCGGTCCGTGCGGCGCGTTCGATGGCTGCGAGCACCCGGTGGTGGGCGGCGGCGGTGTGGAAGTCGGGGTGGGGCCGGCGTCCGTCGGCGATCGATCGGGCGATTTCCTGATAGACGGCAGCGACGTTGGCGACCGGTCCGGCGGCAGGGTCGAAGGGGACGGTCCGGTAGTCGGCGGGAACCGCCACCTGCTCGCCGTTGACCCGGATGTCCCAGTCGGTCCAGTGCATGTACGTGCCCGGCCGGGTGGGGGCGACCGTCAGAGTTCCCTCGGAGCCTATGAGCTTGACGAGGAATCCGTCCGGGCTCCCACTGCCGCCGTGAACGGCGACGGATGCGGTGGCGCCGTTCTCCAGGATGCCGTGGAGCAGCACGTGCGCGGGCACCCCGTTGGGCACCGTCCGGCCGGTTCCCGCGACTTCGACGTGGTCGTGCGGGCGGGGCAGCCTGGCGGAGACCTCGACCAGCCTGCCCGCCATGCGATCCAGGGTGGCCAGGAAGTGGCCGGCCATGATGGTCAGGAGCGAAGTGCCCGCGGCCGGATCGGTGGACCAGGCCAGCTCCGGCGGGATACGGGGGCCGCCCAGCGGGTCGCCTGCGGCGACCAGTACGGCCGACTGGAGCGGGCCGATCGTGCCTGCGGACATCAGGTCGGCCACGTACCGGGCATCCGGGGACTGGTATCCCTGAAGGTTCACGGCGTGAACGACGCCGGCCGCGGCGGCCTCCCGGGCGAGTTCGTCCGCTTCGGCGGCGTCCACGCCCAGCGGCCATTCGCAGAGCACGTGCTTGCCCGCCTCCAGCGCGGCCCTGATCACCTTCGCGTGCCCGGACACCCTGACCGACACCGCAACCAGGTCCACGTCCGGGTGGGCGGCGAGAGTCCCGGCGTCGGCGAAGGCGAGCGGTACCGCGTGAGCGGCCGCCACCTTGTCGGCGCTGGCCTGGTTGGTCGTCGCGACAGCGGTCACCTCGAACCCCGCCAGTCCGGCGAGCGCCGGCAGGTGCGATACACCGGCCCAGCCGCTGGCACCGACGATCCCGACTTTGATCACGCGTCCTCCCCAGTTTCGTACCGAACGATATGAAACTAGAGGAGCCGGAGCGGGGATTCAAGAGGTAACGTACCGATAGGTAAGAAACCGAGGAGGTACGGCATGCCAGGCGGTCGCCCCCGCGCCTTCGACCCGGGGGTCGCGCTCGACCGGGCGCTGGAGGTGTTCTGGCGGCAGGGCTACGAGGGGACGTCCCTGTCGGACCTGACCGCGGCCATGGGCATCAACAGGCCCAGTCTCTACGCGGCTTTCGGCAACAAGGAGCAACTGTTCCGCACGGTGCTCGACCGCTACTTCACCAGCCCCGGCGCCTTCGCCACGGAGGCCCTGGCGGCGCCCACCGCGCGGGAGGTCGTCGAGCATCTGATCCTGGGGGCCGTCGAGCTGACCACCGGGCCGCACACGCCCCACGGGTGCCTGAGCGTCAACAGCGTCCATGCCTGCGGCCCGGACTCCGAACCGATCCGCCAGGAGGTGATCGCGCGGCGGATGGCCGGCGAAGCCGCGCTTCGCCGACGCTTCGAGCAGGCAGCCGACCTGCCGGCGGACTGTGATCCTCGGGTGCTCGCCCAGCTGGTGTACACCCTCACCGACGGCATCGCCGTACAGGCGGCAAGCGGACACACCCGCGACCAAGTGCACCAAGTGGCCGACCTGGCGCTGCGCACGCTGTTTCCGCTGCCGACCTGACCGGGCTCCACTCCACCTGGCGGGAGCCTTCCCGCCGCCCATCGCGCAGGCGCTGCCGAGCCGACTGCTGAGCAGCGCGTGGTGATGTCGATCGTGTCTGCGCGGTACACGACGACGTCCGAGCGGCGATTGGTGAGCGGGACGTCCTGAAGCCGGACGGCGAAGCCGGTGTCGGCGTTCCGCTCCGGGCCCGCGGCGGCATCCAGGGCGTTCGCCAGAACCCGGGCCGGCCGGTTGTGCCGCTTGGACGCACTCGGGCTCACGACGACCATCCCGTCCACGATCTCGATACCAGCGCACTGCTCGTCTGCCCCATACGGCACCCCGGGGGATGAGTCCGAGGCCGAACAGAGCGCCTCCCTGGGTGGAGAATCCCCAGGTCAGAGCGGTAATGCGTCCTGCCCCAGGCAGGATTCGAACCTGCGGCACCCGCTTTAGGAGTTTTCCCTGGGAGTTCTCACGTGTTCACGGGGTTTCCCGGCGTCATGTGTGCTGAATCCGTTCCGCGCAGTCCGCGAGACGGCCACGCATCGGAACCCGATTCAGGGCGGATTCGTATTGCCCGAGCCGCAGGATCCATCGGATGCGAGGGCAGTGCAGCCCACCTAGGCTTGAAATATGAAGCGCGTCGTCGTTGATCATTTCGGCGGTCCCGAGGTGTTGAGGGTCGTGGAGGACGACGATCCCCGACCGGGGCCTGGTGAGGTCTGCGTCAGAGTGCTGGCCGCAGGCGTGTCGTTCACCGATGCCCAGCTGCGCGCCGGCACTTATCTCGGAGTGCCGAAGCCGCCGTTCACGCCCGGTTATGAGCTCGTCGGTGTCGTCGAGGAGCTCGGCCCGGACTGTTCCAGGCTGCGAGTGGGGGACCGCATCGGCGCGCTGACGGTGTGGGGCGCGGACGCGGAGCGCGTGTGCGTGCCGGAGGCGGAGGCGGTCGAGGTGCCCGAGAACCTCGACCCGGCAGAGGTTCTGAACCTCGTCTTCACCTACATGACCGCCTACCAGCTCCTGCACCGCGTGGCGAGGGTGAGGAGGGGCGAGACGGTGCTCGTGCACGGTGCTGCCGGCAGGGTGGGCACCGCTGTCCTCGAGCTCGGGGCAGCCGCCGGTCTCAAGCTCTACGGGACCGCGTCCGCCCGCGACCGCGCCGCGGTGGAACGGCTCGGCGCGGTGGCGATCGACTACCGCAACGAGGATTTCCTGGAGCGGGTGCGCCGGCTCCCCGGGCGAGGCGTCGACGTCGTGCTCGACGGGCTCGGCGGTGCCGTGTCCCTGCGCTCCTTCCGCGCGCTGAGGCCCGGCGGACGGCTTGTCGTGTACGGCCACTACGCCACCCTCGAGCACGGGCACAAGAACTGGCGGGCGTGGGCGGAGTGGTACGCGTCGACCGGGGCCGTCGGGCTCTGGAGCCTGCTGTCGCGCCATCGGCAGGTGCTCGTCTACCGGATCCAGAAACTGCACGGCCACCACCGCCAGCTGGTCCCCGTGGCCGGCGGCCACCCAGCGCTTGCTGTGGGTGGAGGCCCCCGGGATCCGGACCAGTACCGGGCGGACTTCCGCGCGCTGCTCGAGCTGCTCCGGGAGCACAAGATCCACCCGGTCGTGGCCGAACGCCTGCCGCTGTCCGAGGCCCGCCGAGCGCACGAGATGCTCGAGCGCTCGGCGGCGAAGGGAAAGCTCGTGCTCGTGCCATAAGCCGGAGGCTGAGGCCGAGGCTGAGGCTGAGGCTGAGGCCGAGGCTGAGGCTGAGGCCGAGGCTGAGGCTGAGGCTGAGGCTGAGGCTGAGGCTGAGGCTGAGGCTGAGGCTGAGGAGGACGCTCGCACATGGTGCGCGACGGCCCTGCTGGCAGGGTGGAGGAGGCCGTGTCCGGCGGAGCGCGGCAGGCGCCGCGGGCCCGCTACCTGCCCATCGCCGAGCACGGCCTGATCGGCGACATGCACACCGCCGCTCTGGTCGGCACCGATGGCACGATCGACTGGTACTGCTGCCCCCACTTCGACTCGCCCAGTGTCTTCGGGGCGATCCTCGACGCCGACCGCGGGGGAGCGTTCCGTATCGCGCCCGATTGCGACGGCTGGACTTCCAAGCAGCTCTACCTCCCCGACACCACCATCCTCATCACGCGCTTCCTGATGCCCGGCGGAGTGGGAGAGGTGCAGGACTTCATGCCCCCGCCGCGTACCGGCGAGGCCGCGCACCGCCACCGCATGATCCGGCGGGTGCTGGCCGTGCGCGGACAGATGCGCTTCGTCGTCGACCTCGCCCCCCGCTTCGACTACGCACGCGCCCGCCACGAGGTCGAACTCACCCCGCACGGCGCGCTCTTCCGCTCTCCCGAGCTGCAACTCGGCCTCTCGACGCGCCACCCGCTCCAGATCGTGGGCGACCGGGACATCCGAGGGCGTGTCGCCCTCCGGGCCGGTGAGACGGCCACCTTCGTACTCGACCGCGTCCAGCACGGCGAGAGACAGGTGCCGTACGCCGATGCCGACATCGCGGCCGAGTTCGACGCCACGGTGGCGTTCTGGCGGCGTTGGCTGCGGGGCTCGCGCTACAGCGGGCGCTGGCGCGAGACGGTGCACCGTTCGGCACTCACGCTCAAGCTCCTCACGTACGCGCCCACCGGCGCGATCGTGGCCGCTCCCACCACCAGCCTGCCGGAGGAACTCGGCGGCGCGCGCAACTGGGACTACCGCTACACGTGGATGCGCGACGCCGCCTTCTCGCTCTACGCGCTGCTCAGGCTGGGGTTCACCGAGGAGGCGGGCGCGTTCATGGAATGGCTGGAGCAGCGCTTCCGCCACGCGGCCGACTGCGGCGAAGAAGGCCCCTTGCAGATCATGTACGGCATCGACGGGCGCGCGGAGCTGCCCGAGGAGGAACTCTCCCACCTGGAGGGCTACCTGGGCTCGGCGCCGGTGCGGATCGGCAACCGGGCGGCCACCCAGCTGCAGCTCGACATCTACGGCGAGCTGATGGACTCCGTCTACCTGTGCAACAAGTACGGGCGGCCGCTCTACCACGACGGCTGGATGGAGCTCACCCGCAACCTCGAGTGGCTGATGGACCACTGGGACCAGCCCGACGAGGGGATCTGGGAGACACGCAGCGGCCGGCGTGACTACACGTACTCCCGCCTGATGAGCTGGGTGGCGGTCGAGCGCGCGGTCCGCATGGCCCGCCAGCGTGGCCTGCCTGCCGATCTCCCTCGCTGGATGGCCGTCCGGGACACCATCTACAACCAGATCATGAAGCGCGGCTGGAACCCCGCCCGCCAGGCGTTCGTCCAGCACTACGACACAGACGTGCTCGACGCCTCCTTGCTGATCATGCCCCTGTGCAAGTTCGTCGCGCCCACCGACCCGCGCTGGATCTCCACGCTCGACGCCATCACCGCGGAGCTGGTCTCCGACAGCCTTGTCTACCGATACAACGCGGAAGCCTCACCCGACGGGCTCGTCGGCAAGGAGGCGACCTTCTCGATGTGCTCCTTCTGGTGGGTGGAAGCGCTCGCCCGGGCCGGCCGACTCGACGAGGCGCGGCTGGCCTTCGAGAAGATGCTCACCTACGCGAACCACGTCGGGCTGTACTCGGAGGAGATCGGTCCGACGGGCGAGCAACTGGGCAACTTCCCCCAAGCTTTCACCCATCTGGCGCTGATCAGCGCCGCCTACAACCTCGACCGTCAGATCGGGTGAGCGCATCGGCTCGGGAAAGGCGTTCTTCCGGACGTCTCGGAGAGCCCGGACGAGCTGCGCGGCGCCGAGTGGATCCTCGCCAGCCACCCGTTCGAGCTCGGCGGACTACCCGTCGCCTGCCGGCTGAACGCCCGCCCGCACGCCGCCTCCGCGATGACGGCATGGAACGCCTACTGGTCGCCGCCTTTGCTGCGTCGCTCGCCTCACCGGCCCCGGTGCGCCGCCGCACGCTGCCAAGAAGCGCGGTGGGGCGACTCACCCTCATCCGTCGGCGCCGACCCCTTCGCCGAAAGTGTGCTCTCTCTGGACGCGCCCCGGAGTGCGGGGAACCGGCCCGGTAACGGGTGAGTCGGCGAGATCGGCGATGGTCTTCTCGATCTTCTGCCGGGCGGCAGGATCGTCGATCCCCTTGTCGGCCTTGATCGCGAGGGTCAGCCTGTCCCCTTGCTCCTCGGGGAAGTGCTTCTCCATCAGCTTCTGCGCCTTGGCCGACTGCGAGTCTCCTCCGGAGAAGTCGTTGTCGGAGGCGGCGGCGTAGCCGAAGCCGACGAACGCCACGGCGATCACACCGGTGATCCAGACCAGGAGGACCAGGCGGCGCCGCCGGTAACAGAACCGGGCCAGGCCCGCCAGAGCTCCGTCCGTACGGGGGGTTTCGGTTGCCATCGTCGTCTCCTCGCGTCGTTCTGCTCCCCTCACTGGAGCGCGCGCTCGTGATCGGACCGGTCGGTCGTCCGGCCGGTGCGGCGGGAGCGGGCCAGGGCCAGACGGCCCAGGGCCATGGCGATCAGCCCCAGCACCAGGGCAATGGCGCCCCCGGCCACTCCGTTGCCGGTGCCGAGACCACCGTCGGCGACGGCCAGATTCAGCGCGCCGATGACCATGCCGGTCAGGCCCGCCACCAGGGAGACGACGGCTCCCCTTTTCCCGTTGCCGTTGCCGTTGCCGTTGCCGTTGCCGATACGACCGGCGGATCGGGCCAGAGCCAGCCCGCCGATGACCACGCCGGCCAGCGCCACCAGTGCGGCCACGGTTCCCACGAGCCGCCCGGCGGTCAGGTCGTAGGCATCGGCCGCGACCGGCTGGACCGAAGCGTGCGCGGCCGCCGGTGCGGCAAGCACAAATCCGACTGACATGTCTCCTCCTGCGACTGGATGTGGTCCGAGCATGTCCGCCGCACCCACCGCCGGTCGTCCCGCAGCCGGATGCACTTCGCACTGCCGCGGACGGCGCACCCGGCTACCGCGGACGCGGCACGAGCAGGGGAAGTACTGCGTGTGCGGTAGTCGGCCGCTCGTCCGTGAGCGGGACTCTCTCGCGGCACCGCCCGGCTAGGGTGCGCGTATGAGGACTGGACTCTCCGGTGTCCGGGCCAGGGTCACAGACTGGGCGATCGCCGTCGGCGTGGCGGCGACGCTGCTGATCACCGGGCTGTCCGGGCAGCACTCCGCCACGGACTCCGACCTGCTCGGCTATGCGCTGATGACGGGCGGCGGCCTGGCGCTGGCCGCACGCCGCCACGCTCCGGTCGTCGTCCTGGCCGTCACCGGGCTGTGCGCGGTGGGTTACCAGGCGGCCGGCTTCGACGTGCCAGCCGTCGCATACCTGTTCGCGGTGTACGCCGCCGTACGAGCCGGAGACCGCACCATCACGATCGCGGCGAGCGTGGCCATGCTGGCCCTGCTGCCCCTCGCGGCCCTGGCCTCGGGCTTGCACGACACCGGCGAGGCGTTCGCGCAGGCCCGAGGCGCCCTGGAGATCGCCTGGCTGATCGCCGCAGGTGCCGCGGGCGAGGCGCTGCGGCAGGCCGAGCGGCGGGCGGACGAGGCCGAGCGCACCCGGGAGGAGACCGCCCGGCGCCGCGCCGACGATGAGCGGCTCCGCATCGCACGAGAGCTGCACGATTCGCTGACCCACCAGATCTCGATCATCAAGGTGCAGGCCGAAGTCGCCGTCCACGTGGCCCGTAGACGCGGCGAGCAGGTGCCGGAAGCCCTGCTGGCCATCCAGGAGGCTGGTCGGGAGGCGAGCCGGGAGCTGCGCGCGACCCTTCAGGCGCTCCGCGACGACGACACGACCCCGCCGCGCGGGCTCGACCACATCAAGGAACTGGTGGAACGGGCCCGCACGTTGGGCCTGGACGCAACGTTGACGATCGAGGGACAGCGATGCGACGTGCCCGCCGCGGTGGACCGGACCGCCTACCGGATCGTTCAGGAGTCGCTCACCAACATCGCCCGGCACGCGGACGCGAACGCGGCGTCGGTGCGGATCGACTGCCGTCCGGACGCCCTCGCCATACGCGTCGACGACGACGGCAAGGCCACGCCGGGCACCGCCCCGGTGCCCGGCGTCGGGCTGCTCGGCATGCGCGAACGAGTCACCGCCCTCGGCGGCCGGCTGCGCGCCGCACCCCGCGACGAGGGCGGATTCACCGTCCAGGCAGAACTCCCCGTGGGCCAGACGCCATGATCCGTGTCTTGCTGGTCGACGACCAGCCGCTCATCCGCAGCGGATTCCGCGCGCTCCTCGACCTCGAAGACGACATCGAAGTGGTGGCCGAGGCCGCCGACGGCAAAGAGGGCCTGGCTCTGGCCAAGCAGCACCTGCCCGACATCGCGCTCATCGACATCCAGATGCCGGTCATGGACGGCATCGAGGTCACCCGGCGCATCGCCGCGGACCCAGCCCTGGGCCGGGTGCACGTCGTCATCCTGACCAACTACGGCCTGGACGAATACGTCTTCAACGCGCTGCGCGCCGGGGCCGCCGGATTCCTCGTCAAGGACATCCTGCCCGAAGACCTCCTGCACGCCGTACGCGTCGCAGCACGCGGCGACGCCCTGCTCGCACCCTCGATCACCCGCAAGCTCATCAACCGCTACGTCACCCAGCCGCTCAACACCGGCACCGACAAGGGCCTGGAAGAGCTGACCAGCCGCGAACGCGAGGCCGTCGCCCTGGTCGCGCAGGGCCTGTCCAACGACCAGATCGCCGACCGCATGGTGATCAGCCCACTGACCGCGAAAACCCACATCAACCGGGCCATGACCAAGCTCCACGCCCGCGACCGCGCCCACCTCGTCGTCCTCGCCTACGAATCCGGCCTGGTAACCCCGCGCAACTCCTGACATCCACTCAGCAACACGTCCCACGTTATTTGCCTTCGCCGACGTCGCTGCGGAGAACACCACCCTCACCCGCCATCCGCAGACCCTGCCCGCCACCGCCGCACACCCGGAGGTTCGGCTGTGACCGCATCTCGCGGAGCACGGTTGTCTCCACTGGCCCGACGTCGGTCAGCACGGTCTTGGAGCGTTTGCCGTTGCGGGAGTTGCCGCCGCTCCTGCCCGCCGGATCGTGCTTGTCATGACCGAGGTGGTCGGTGATCTCGCCTTCCAGGGCGGACTCCAGCAGCCGCTCGGCCAGCTGTTGCAGCAGCCCAGTTACACCGAACGTCTCAGTCCCCGCCGACACCGACGACCCCGAGGGCATGGCGCTGATCGCCGCCATGCTGGAGGAGGTCGGCGACGAGAAAGTCGCCGGTGCCGGATGTCGAGGAGACCCGTCGGCGCCTGAAGTCCGGTCAGGACCTGATCGGCTGTCCGGCCGTCGGCGAGTGGCTCGACCTGTGGCTTGACGGCAAGCGCATCCGCAGGTCGGGACTCAGCCACTACGAACGAGCAGCCCGCCGGTGGCCATGTTCCACAGCCGGACTGTTTTGTCGTCCCCGCTGCTGGCCAGGGTGCGGCCGTCCGGGCTGAACGCCACCGACTCGACGGTGTCGGTGTGTCCGTTCAGGATGGTGAGCAGCTTGCCCGTCGCCACATCCCACAGGCGAACCTTCGCATCGACCTTCAAGCAGGCGGTCGGTGAGCTCGTCGCGGCCGAAGAACAGGCCTGCGTCGCCGGGTTCGAAGCGGACGAGCCCCCGGTACGGGGACTCGTCGTCCTCGTTCTGGGGATGAGGCTCGGCCGCTACCCCCGTGGCCGCCTCACGCCACCGCTCCTCCCATTCCGTCTCATTGCCACCACAGGCACGCGCACAGGCGAGCGCGACCGGCAACGTCGACAGCCGCTCCCCCCCTCGGCGGCCTGCGACAGGGGGCTCGCCCCCTGACCCGAGCGCTGCGCCATCACGCGGTAGGTCGGTCTCCCCGCCTCCGCACGCAGTTTGCGCAACTCGGCGGCAAACCGTGCAACCGGCCCCGCGCTCGGGTCCAGTGGGCTTTCCGGACGCCCCGCCATCGACAGCACCCCCAACTGCCCGCCTGTCCCCCGTGGATACGGCACGCCGAGCCGCCGGGCTAGGCAGGCGCGTGACGGAAGGCAAGCCAGAGGCACCGTCTTCGGTCAGCATCTCCACGCCGTGCCGTGACACACCAGCTGCCGGGAATCGAGGGCGGGAAATGCCCACATGGTCATGCCGGTTCAACGCACACGGGCGCCCCGTGCCGGCCTGCGCTGGGCGGTGCGGGCGGCGAGCAGTTCGTCGGCGGCTGCGGGCATGCCTTCGTCCCGGAGGATGTCGGCGAGGCCGGTGACTTCCCAGGCGGGTGCCTGGCGTGCGACGTGGAGGAGCAGTGCGTGGAGGTGGTGGTCGCGTCCGGCTGTGATAAGGGCACGTGCCAGGTCGGGCACGACGTCTTCGAGGGGCTGCTGTCCGGCGTTGTGGGTGAGGAGCGCTGGGATGTCGTCCGGCTGGTCCCAGGCGTGGAGGAGTTCGGTGACCAGTGGCAGGACATCCTCGTGGGTGAGAGGAAGTCGTACGGTGAAGCGGGCGCCTGCATGGTCATCCTGCATGGGGGCAAGGGCGAGGGTGCCGTGGTGGAGTGTGGTGATGCGGCGGGCGATGGCCAGGCCGAGGCCGCTGCCTCCGACGTCCCGTGTGCGGGCGTCGTCGAGCCGGCTGAAGCGTTCGAAGATTGTCTCCTGGTGTTCGGGCGGGATGGGCGGGCCGTCGTTGGCCACGTCGAGTGCGGCTTGTCGGCGTTCGTGGTCCAGGGCGAGCGTGACGGTGATGGTGGTGGCCGCGTGGCGTTCGGCGTTGTCGAGAAGGTTGGCCAGGACGCGGGCGAGCAGGCCTGGGTGGCCGCTCACGGGCGCGGATTCGTCGGGTGCGGTGACGACCAGGCTCAGGTGATCGGGTACGTCACGGCGGGCGACGGCGTCGCGGATCAGGTCGGGCAGATCGACTTGCTTGGTCAGGAGGGTTTTCGAGTGTGCGGCCTGGGCGTCGAGGCGGGCCAGGAGCAGCAGGTTCGTGGTGATGTCCTGGACATGAAGAGTGTCGTGCAGGGCGTCACGGGCGGCATTGGGCCAGTGGGCGGTCCCGGAGCCGGTGAGCGCGAGTTCGAGTTCGGCGCGCAAGCAGGCGAGCGGGGTGCGTAGCTCGTGGGCGACATCGGAGGTGAACTGCCGTTGCCGAGCGGCTGCCGCGGCGATGCGGTCCAGGGCGCTGTTCATCGTCGCCACCAGCCGTGTGAATTCCCGGCCGCTGCGTGGCGTCGGGATGCGCTGGTCGAGGCGGCTCAGGCTCAGCGCGGCGAACTGCGTCCGGATCAGGTCCACCGGTTTCAGGACCCGGCTGACGACCAGCCAAGCCCCGCCGGCCGTCAGCGCGGTGAGCGTCAGTGCGCCGCCTGCCAGCCACCACACGGTGGTGTTCAATCGCTCCTGGTCCGTCCAGGCCTCGGGGAAGTCGATCGGGTCGGAGCCGTCGGCCGGAATCAGACGCACGGGTATCGCGTCGGCCGGATCGGTCCACGGCCACTGCGAAAGGCGTTCGCCCCGGATCAGGGGAAGCGTGTCCCGTCGGACGGCGTCCCGATGAGGAGGCCCCGCGGTGCACGACAACGTGCCAGAAGCGTCGCTCACGCACAGCGACGTCTCCACCGCCGGCACGGGGCTGCCGTCGGTGACTCGCTGGAGCGCCGAGGCCATGAGCGAGTTGCGCACCGCGGTGGCGGCAGCGACGGCGCCCAGCGTCAGGAGTACGGCTGCGACCAGGGTCGCGGCCAGTGTGAGCCGCAGTCGCACGCTGCCTGGGCGCCGGCCGCGCTCGGTTCGTTGTGCCCGGCGAGTCCTCAGCATGCGCTCTCCGGGGCAACGTCGAGCCGGTAGCCGATCCCCCGGACCGTGCGGATGGACCGCCGACCGAAGGGGGTGTCGATCTTGCGGCGCAGGACGCTGATGTAGACCTCCACCACGTTGACGTCTCCATCGAACCGGTCGTCCCAGACATGCTCCAGGATCTCCGTCTTCGTGACCGTCTGCCCGCCGCGCCGCGCCAGGTACTCCAGGACCGAGAACTCCCGCCCCGTCAGGGCCACCGGCACCGTGCCGCGACGGCAGTGTCGGGCCGCGGGATCCACCTCCAGGTCCCCGACGCGCAGCACCGCGGGGCGTTGCGGCTGTCCGCGCCGCATCAGCGCCCGCAGCCGAGCCAGGAGCGTCACGAACGAGAACGGCTTGGTCACGTAGTCGTCCGCCCCGACGTCCAGCCCTTCCGCCTCGTCGTACTCCCCGTCCATCGCCGTCAGCATCAGCACCGGCGCCCAGATGCCCGCCTCCCGCAGCCGGCCGCACACTCCGTATCCGTTCAGGCCCGGCAGCATCACGTCCAGCACGATCGCGTCATACGGGTTTTCGCCCGCCCGCTCGAGCCCTGACGGCCCGTCGTGCACGACGTCCACCGCCCATCCCTCACCGACCAGGCCGCGCCGCAGCAGCTCCGCCATCCGCCGGTCGTCCTCAACCACCAGTAAGCGCATGACTCCAGCATGCGGGAGACGGCCTGTGACCAACCTGAAGAACCGCACACCATCCGGGAGTTGACGCACGGGCCTTCAGGAAGCCTCAGCTTCTCCACAGCCCCTCGCTGCCACAGTCGATGCCTGGCGCCGGCGGGGTCGGCACGGTCGGAACAAGAACCGGCGCCCTCGAATCCATTTCTCTGCACCGAGAGGAATCACGTGAACACGCGCAACCGGCTCTGCGTTCGAATCCGGGGGGCTTTCCCGTCGCCCCGCCCTCAACCGCTCTCCTGCCCGACCCGCCTTCCCCATGGATGCGGCGCTGTGACCCGAGAAGCTTCGCGCCCTCGGCAGAAGGGCAAACCAAGGCTCGCTCTTCGGTCAGCGTCGTGCGCCGTGCCCGTGACCTGCAACTAGGCCATTGATCAGGGTGGCGGATCTGGCTGTCCATTCAATCGCCCGCCCGCTGAACTCGATGACGTGCCGCCCTGAGCGGCGCCGGTGCGGGGAGCGGCCGTTGCCTCCAGAGGGCAGGCGACGCCGCCCCTGCACTGACGGAATCGCCATCTGCGCCAGCCTCGTCAGGTGGCGCCCTGTCACTCCGAAAGGCAAACCCATGCGACCGAGCACAAGGACGACAGCACTCAGCCGACGTATGGCCCTGCTCGCAGGAACCGCTGCTGTGGCCGTCGGTGGGCTCACCGCCACGGCGCCAGCCGCCCAGGCGTCCGGCACCTACCTCGGCGACGCGTATGTGGCGCAGGTGTCCGGCTGCAAGGCCTGGATGAACGGCGCCGACTGGACCTCCGCTTCCGGGGGCTACTACCAGAAGACCCAGGCCGTGCTGGAGTCGTGGGGTCCCGACTGCCGGATGGACTACGTGCGTACCGGCCCCACGGCATCCGCCGGATTCGACGACCAGCGCTACCAAGACGGCGCCGGCACCCTGTCCACCAACTTCTACTGGGACGGCCCCGGATACCGCACCTGGGTCTGCGTGGTCAATCTCGACCGAGGCATTTCGAACTGCGGCGAGAAGTACTGAGTCGCCCGCCTCTCACCGCAAGTCCCGTGCCCGCCCACCACGGCGGCCCTTACGGGCGCCAAGGGACTGCGGTGTCGTGATCAGTCTTGCCGGTCGGGATCCAGCCTGGAGGAGCGGACCCGGTAGCGCGCAGGCAACTGTCATTTGCAGCATCGTGCCAGCGTGCGCGGTCCTCAACGACGCAGAGGTCACCCCCTGGGGCTTCGCCTACGCCTCCATCGGCAACAACCCGTACGAGTTCTTCGCCACCACGCGCTCGTACTACCCCGGGCGGGCGGCCCATCGTTACGGGCCGTCAAACCCCGGTCGGGGGGGGGGGGGGGGGGGGGGGGGGGGGGGGGGGGGGGGGGGGGGGGGGGGGGGGGGGGCCGCCGGCCCCGCCCCCCCCCGCCCGCCCCGCCGGGGGCGC